>JBIKVL010000415.1:0-4829 GCA_044356875.1 Pirellulaceae bacterium
CTGGAATGAAGCAATTTGTCTGGTTCCATGGCAATAAAGCCGGCGTCTACGACATTGTCTGCGCTGAGCTTTGCGGCTGGGGACATTACAAGATGCGTGGCAAGATGACGCTCGAAAGCCGCGAAAAATTCGACGCTTGGCTTGCTGGTCAGTACGCTGAACAGGAGCGTAGCGGTTTCCAACCGAAGACAGGAGCTGACGAAAATGACTAGCGTACCTGCTGGTGCCCTTGGGCATGCGGAGAAGCATGCCGGCGGTATTGAACTAGGCAAGTTCATCCGCACTTACGTCTTTTCGCTCGATCATAAGATCATCGGTCTGCAGTTCTTGTTTTCGACCTTGCTGTGGTTTTTGGTCGGAGGACTGCTTGCTCTAGGGATTCGGTGGCAGCTCGCGTGGCCATGGAGCGACATGCCGGTGATCGGTCGGATGTTGTTCTCGGGCGAAGGCGGCCAGATCGCGCCCGAGTTCTATACAACGTTGTTCACGATGCATGCCACGGTGATGATCTTCTTCGTCATCATTCCAATTTTGGCTGGCGCCTTCGGCAACTACCTGATTCCCCTGATGATCGGGGCCGATGACATGGCGTTTCCGACGCTGAACATGCTGAGCTACTGGTTCATGTGGCCGGCGTTTTTCTGCATTGGATCGAGCTTCTTCATGCCCGGTAACGGTGCGGGATCAGGCTGGACATCTTACCCTCCGCTGTCCGTCGTCCAGGACGCGGCCCCTTCCAGCGGTTTGTCGCAGACCATGTGGCTGCTAGGGGTAACGTTCGTCGGCGTGTCATCCATGATGGGCTCCGTCAATTACATGACGACCATCATCCAGATGCGGGCCCCGGGCATGACGATGTTCCGTTTGCCGCTGACCATCTGGGCGATGTTCATCACGGCGATTCTCCAGGCTTTCGCGTTACCGGTGCTCACCGCTGCTGGCTTCATGCAGGTTACGGATCGATTGATCAACACCGGGTTCTTCTTGCCCGAAGGTCTAGTCGTTAACAACTCGGCGGCGGCGAGCGGTGGCGGTCAGCCGTTGCTCTGGCAGCACTTGTTCTGGTTCTACTCGCACCCGGCCGTCTACATCATGATCTTGCCGGCCATGGGCATGGTTTCCGACATCATGGCGTGCTTCGCCCGGAAGCCGATCTTTGGCTACAAGCCAATGGTCTACTCGATTTCCGGCATCGCCGGTCTCGGTTTCATTGTGTGGGGCCACCACATGTTCGTGTCGGGAATGCAACCGCTACTCGGCATGGCGTTCATGGTGTCGACGATGATGATTGCTCTGCCGAGCGCGGTGAAGGTCTTCAACTGGCTCGGAACAATCTGGGGCGGTCGACTGACGTTCAACACGCCGATGCTGTTCGCGTTGTCGTTCGTCTCCATGTTCGTCATTGGCGGATTGTCGGGGATTTTCATGGCGGCGACGCCGGTCGACATCTTCATCCACGACACGTACTACATCGTTGCTCACTTCCACTACGTACTATTCGGCGGAACAGCGATGGCCGTGTTCGGGGCGATCTACTTCTGGTTCCCGAAGATGTTTGGCCGGATGATGAACGATTCGCTCGGCAAGGTCCACTTCTTCCTGACATTTGTGTTCCTCAACGGCACCTTCTATCTCATGCACGTTCTGGGTGCCGTAGGGTTTCCGAGACGGCTCGCGGATCCGTACGACTACAAGATTTTCGAGCACCTGCAACCGGTGAACCAGTTCATCACGGTCTGCGCGATTGGAATGGTGGCGAGCCAGGCGATCTTCGCGTTCAATTTCTTCCACAGCATGTTCTTTGGCGAGCGTGCCGGGCGGAATCCTTGGAAGGCGAACTCGCTGGAGTGGATGGCTCCGAGCCCGCCGGGCCATGGCAATTTCGATTTCCAGCCGATCATTTACCGCGGTCCTTACGAATACGGGTCGCCGGAAGTGGCCACTGATTACTATCCGCAGACCCAGCCGCCGCCGCCAGGCGTTAAGTCGAAGTCACCGGGCGGACACTAGCATTGAGTGGTCTTCCGATAAGGAGGGAGTGCTTCACGTGGCATCGGAACAAGCGGGTAATCTTGCTAGTCCCCGGATCCTGCGGCTGGTCGCCCAGGCCATGGTGACGGCGACGTTCCCGCTGATTTGGGTAGGCGGTTTGGTCACTACCTACGATGCCGGCATGGCGGTTCCGGATTGGCCGTCGACATACGGGTACAATCTTTTTTTGTACCCGTGGGAGACCTGGGTTACGGGCCCGTTTGACTTGTTCATCGAACATGGTCATCGGTTGATGGGAGCCCTAGTAGGTTTGATTGCGATTGCCCTGGTGTCCGTTGTCTTTTTGTATGAACGTCGTCCTTGGATGCGAGTGGTATCGGTGCTCGCATTGCTCGCGGTCATTGGCCAGGGTTTGCTTGGCGGGATGCGGGTCGTTTTGGACGATCGCCAGCTTGCGATGATCCATGGGTGCGTCGGCCCGGCGTTCTTCGGGCTTTCCGTCGCGATCCTGGCGTTCACATCGCCACGGTGGTGGGTTACGGAGCGTGGATGGGTGGCAAATGCGCCTGCGATTCAGCGTCTCGCCGTCGCCACCGCGTTGCTCGCTTATTTCCAACTCGTGCTCGGGGCGGCGATTCGTCACCTACCCGTGAACGCGACTCCAGGATACTTCCGCGGCGTTTTCCTTTTTCATGCTGGGATGGCGGTTGTTCTCGTGGCTCATTCTGTTCTGCTGGTGAAGGCGACACGCGGACGCGGTGTTCTGGGATGGAGATCGGTTGGAATCCTCGGGTTGATCGTAGGTCAGTTCGCCTTGGGTGTGGGAACGTGGATGGTGAAGTACGGCTGGCCGATGTGGCTGGGGCAATGGGACTTCGCGGCGGGATTCTTGGTGCAGACTGACAGCTTGTGGCAGGGATTGGTGACGACGGCCCATGTCGCCAACGGCTCGCTGATTTTGGCGGTGGCGGTTTCCCTAGCGACTTGGTCGTTGCGGCTGCTGCCCTTCAGCGCCGTGGATTCGGAGAGGTCTTCGATGCGTTCAGAAGCCACCAAGGGGCGGTTGGCCTAGGGTGAATCGGTGGGTTGGCCTGGGGCGATGCGACACGGATTGAATTCAAACTTTTTGAGTGACGCAATGGCATCGGTTGAGTCGGTCAAAGCGGGAAAGTATCGAGGGGGAACCCTGGCCGTTCGCTTGCAGGATTACGTGGAACTCACAAAGCCCCGAATCACGATCATGATGCTGATCGCGGTGTCCGTCGCGGCTTACGCGGCGGAGTGGCGGTGGCCCGATCTGTCGTTGTTATTGAACACGCTGATTGGGACGGCGTTGGTAGCATGCAGCGCTAGCGCGTCGAATCAGTGGCTGGAGCGGTTTTCGGATCGCCTGATGGTTCGAACGTCGAATCGGCCGTTACCCTCGGGGCGTATGTCGTCCCGCGAGGTATTGTCTTTCGCCGCGGTTTCTTTGGTGTCTGGAGTCGCTTGCTTGACAGTCTTCGCGTCTCTCGACGCGGCGGCTTGGGCGGTTGGGACGTGGGCTGTGTACGTGGTGTTGTACACGCCGCTTAAGCGAAGGTCCGAAGTCAACACGGCGATTGGAGCGATTTCCGGGGCGATGCCATTGTGCATTGGCTGGACCGCGGTGGGGGGGCCGTACGATCTTCGTCTGGCGGCATTGTTTCTCACCATGTTCCTCTGGCAGTTCCCGCATTTTATGGCGATTGCTTGGTTGTACCGCCATCAATATGCCCAGGCCGGGCTGAGGATGATGACGGTTGTCGAGCCAACGGGTCGGCGTGCTGGAGTTCAAGCGGTTATGGCGGCGGCGGCTCTGCTGCCGGTTAGTCTGATCCCGGCGATCTCTGGACCGGCGCCAGGGGCCGCCTGGTACGCCGCGCTCGTCCTGCTGCTCGGCGTTGCCCAACTGGCTTGTGCTGTGATATTCTTCGCTCAGCGTACGGAGGGTTCGGCCCGCCTGTTGCTTCGGGCGTCGTTGGTGTACCTCCCGGCCTTGCTGGGTCTCCTGTTGATCATTCCGCTTGCTTGACGGATTTCCTATGACGCATGACACTCACGGCGGCCACGGCGACGACCATGGCCATGGTCATATCAAGCTGGCCTACCAACCGGGCTTGCCGCTCGCGAACGGCAAATTGTGCCTGTGGCTGTTCTTGTCAACGGAAATCATGTTTTTCGCGGGCTTGATCGGCGCTTATGTTGTTCTACGATTCGGCGTTCCCGCCGGGACTTGGCCGCACCCGCACGACGTGCATCTGGTCGAGCCCATCGGGGCTTTTAACACGTTCGTGTTGATCTGCTCCAGCGTTACCATTGTGCTTGGTCTGGAAGCCGCGAAATTGAATCAGAGTTCACTTGCCCGCTTGTGGCTTTTGGCGACGTTTGTGCTGGGCTCGGTTTTTCTCGGCGTGAAGATGTACGAGTACAGCAGCAAGTTCTCGCACGGCATCTACCCTTCGGCGCCGCGTAGTTTGATTTACGACAAGGCCGATTTGAACTACGCGTCCGCTGTTCGGCAGCGACTCAACGACCTGGCGACCGACTTGGCGAAGAAGGCGAGCGCGGAGGCCGCTGAAGGCCAAGCGGCGACCCCAAGCGAAGATCAAAAGCGGTGTGAGGATTTGCGGGACTATTTGGTTTACTGGGCCGAACAGACGGCCGCTCGAAGTGAAGATCCGGCGCGTCGGCAAGCGGCGCTCAACAGCCTAGCCTGGTTCGTTTATCCGCGGGACGGTCACAAGCCCGAAAAATTCCTCGCCGCCGAAACCAAGCGAATGGAGCGGGATAAAAAGTCGATAGCCGAGGAATTGACC
>JBIKVL010000416.1:0-4805 GCA_044356875.1 Pirellulaceae bacterium
GCTCAAGCCCGCCTGTCGGAAAACGTGGCCACAGGTCAGGATCAGCGCATGTCCGTTATGAACGTCGACCACCGTGCCCGTCGCGACCGATGTTCCACCTTCGTCGGCGACGCGGAGCCGAGCGGTCGCGGCGAGCGCGGCCCGTTCGGCCACTTCGCGGGGCAGGCGAGCGGCCGGTCGATCCAGGGCCGGCAAAGTGGTTGGGGCGGCGGTTGCCGCAGCGGGAGTTGCCGACGCGGGTCCAGTCAGCGTCGTTGGCGGCACGGCCGGCGGCCGCGTTCCCGGAACCGCCTCGCTCGTCGTTGGCGTTGACGGAGTTCCAAGTGGCGGCACGGCGGGCGATGGGGAGACGGCATTGGCCGTTTGTTCGCGGAACATACGGGCGATGCGGTCGTAGCTGGCGGCGCCCTCGATCCGATCGACGGCGCGGTCGCGAACGAGCAGCACATAGGTTGGAGTCCCCTGGATGCCGAACCGCTCGGCCTCGGCCCGGTCCCGCTGGGCGTCGATCCGGTAGACGGGGAACCCATCGCCCCGCAGCCTTCGCACGGTCGCATCCATGGTGCGGCAATGCGGACAGTTCTCCGCGACAAACTCCAGGATGACCGCTTGTTCGCGCGGCGGTTCAAAGCCCGCGACAAGGGACGTCCATAACAAGACGGTCGGCAAAGCCACCATGGTCATTCCTCCCTGAAACTCGCCTCGCGTTCCATCCTTGGAACGCCCGTGTCGAGCAATGTGTTCCGAAGCCGCCTGTCGAGGCAAGATCAAAAAACGCGGCGAAGAAGGCCTTTGACCTGAAGAAGAGCAGCCACGGACGAACACGGGAGGACACGGAAAAGAGCGAAGGGAATTTCAGGGGGATCCGTGGCGATCCGCCGCGATCCGTGGTGTTCTGTGAAATTCCGTGGCGTGCTTCTGTCACGCTTCCCGCCAATCGCCGAACATTTTCAGCCATCCGGTGACGGAAAGTCAAAATCGCCGTGAAAGAATTCTTTCACAAGCTGCTTGCTTTCTGTCGGACTGCGCGCCATACTTCTCGCAGTGGTAGTTTTGATCGATTGCGTAGAGTGGGTGTTTTGTGGCGAGCCTTTCCATGATTGTCGACGATCGAAGATCGCGATTGTTGGAACTCGTCCGACTGCGCGGCTTTGCGGCCTTGCCCGATTTGGCCAACGAATTGCAAGTTTCCGAATCTACCGTGCGGCGCGATCTTGATTATTTGGAGGAGTCGGGGAGCGCGAAGCGAACCCATGGCGGCGTGTTCTACACGGGCCCCTCCCCCAAACTGCACGATTTCGATCAGCGGCAGGCGGCGAACTGGGACCGTAAACGCGGCATTGCCCAGGCGGCCGCAAGCCTGATCGAAGACAACGATACGGTGGTGCTCGGCGGCGGCAGCACCGTCTACGAGCTCGCGCGGCTGCTCGTTGGCCGCCCGCTGCAGATTGTCACCAATTCGCTGCCGATCGCCAATTTGCTGACGTCCAGCGACAACGCGGACCTTGTGATGATCGGCGGCTACGTCCACACGCGGACTGGCGTCTCCGTGGGGCCTTACGCCGAACAGATGCTGGCCGAACTGACCGCGCGACGCGCCGTCATCAGCGTCGCGGGCGTCACCGAAAAGGGACTGTTCAACAGCAATCTGCTGCTGGTGGAAACCGAGCGGGCGATGATGCGGGCCGCCGATGAGGTGATTGTGGTGGCGGACAGCACGAAGTTCGGCCGGACGAGCCTCGCGCGGCTCTGCGAACTGGGGGATATCGACACGCTAGTCGTCGATGGCGGGCTCGCCGAAGACTGGCTCGACCGCTTCTCCCACGCTGGCGTCCGAGTGGTCGTCGCGAGCGCGGGTCTGCCGGCGAATCAGGAACAACGCGGAGCGGAAGGGTGTGCTAGTAGCTAGTTGCTGGTTGCTGGTTGCTAGTTGTTGGTTGCTAGTTGTTGGTTGCAGACGGATGACGGTTGGTGGTTGGGCGGGACACGAGTGGGTGCGGCGTTTGTTTGCGGGAGGACGGCGGGAATGGACAGGATGAGCATTGATCGGTCGGCGATCGAGGCGATTGTGCGGCAACTGGTGTTGGGCAATCCACCGCCGCCGTCGGCCGCCGCGCCCGCTGCGTACCAGCCGAACCTGGTCGTCAGCATTTCGGCTCGGCACTGCCATTTGACGGACGAGCATGTCGAGATCCTGTTTGGGGCGGGCAAAAAATTGACGCCGGGCAAGCCGCTCTACCAGGACGGTTTCTACGCCGCGGAAGAGACGGTAATGATCGTCGGTCCACGGCGGCGGATGTTGCCGACCGTACGCGTGCTCGGACCAACTCGGCCGGCCAGCCAAGTCGAGCTGGCGTTCACCGATTCGATTTCGCTCGGCATCGACGCGCCGGTCCGCCACAGCGGCAACATCCAGGGCACGCCGGGTTGCGTGCTGGTGGGGCCGAAGGGAGTCGTCGAACTGACGCAGGGCGTGATCCGGGCGGCGCGGCACGTCCACATGAATATGCGGGACGCCGAGCACTACGGGGTGAAGAACGGGGATTTCATGAAGTTGCGGATCGAGGCTCCGCAGTGTTCGATCGTGTTCGAAGACCTGCTTGTCCGGGCCGACAAGACGAGCAAGTTGGAAGTGCATATCGACACGGATGAAGGGAACGCCTGTTTCCTCGACAGCGCGACGAAGGTCGAGCTGTTCAAGCAGGATCCGCCTTGCGGCTGCCACGGCCCCAAGCATGGCAAATAACGCGGCCGGGACGTCGCGCGGCGCGGGCCGCGGCCGCCCCAACGCTCGGGTTTGAAACGATTCGATAACGGTTTGGTTTTTTCTGGAGTATCCGCACTATGGCGAAGTCATCGGAAGCGTTGGGCATGATCGAAACCAAGGGATTCATCTCCCTGGTCGAAGCGGTGGACGCGATGCTCAAAGCGGCGAACGTCACGTTCGTGGGTTGGGACAAGGTGGGAAGCGGCTTGGTGTCGGCGTTCGTCACGGGCGACGTCGCGGCCGTCAAGGCGGCGACCGACGCGGGCGCAACGGCCGCCGGCCGGATCGGCGAAGTCGTCAGCGTGCAGGTGATTCCACGTCCGCATGAGGACCTGGAAATCGTCCTCCCGCCACCCGTGTCGCGCGGCGGGGCCAAGGGCAAGTCGGTCGAGTAGTTCTCGGCGTGACGTCGCTCGCTCGCTCTCGATTCCATTTCCGCTCGGTTCGAACCCACTCACACAACAATCAGCTCACACGGAGATTTGGCAATGCAAGGCGCAATCGGTTTGGTTGAAACAAAGGGGCTCATCGCGCTCGTCGAGGCGACGGATGCGATGGCCAAGGCCGCGAACGTGAAGATCGAACGCCGGATCGGCATCGGCGGCGCGCTCGTCACCACGATCGTCAGCGGCGACGTCGGCAGCGTTCGCGCCGCCGTCGAAGCGGGCGCGCAAGCGGCCCAGGCGGTCGGCGAACTCGTCGGCAGCCACGTGATCCCCCGGCCGGCCGAAGGCCTGGTCGAAGCGTTCCTGATGTAGTCCAGGCCGACGAAGTCCGGCTGGGTTTCGTCTCTGGCTTGGTTTCGCCCCTGGCTTGATGTCGTTCCGTTTTCGCCGTCGCGTGGAAGGCTTGCGATCATGAAGATCCTGGTTGCCAACCTGGGTTCCACCAGCTTCAAGTACCGTCTGTTCGACATGTCGGACGAGCGACAACTCGCGCGCGGCGGCATCGAACGGATCGGGGCGAAGGAGAGCCCGGTGTTTGTCGAGGTGGGTGGGCGTCGCCGCGACATGACGGCGGCCGTTCCCGACCATGCCGTGGCGGTTCGCCAGTGTCTCGAACAACTGACCGACCCGGTCGACGGTTGTTTGCGGGACGCGGCGGAGGTGGCCGCGATCGGCTTCAAAGCCGTGCATGGCGGGCGGATCAGCGGAGTGCAGCGCGTCACGCCGGACGTGTTGGCGGCGATGGAGGAGATGAACCAAGTCGCTCCCGCGCACAATCCGCCCTACATTCGCGCGATGCGGTTGTTGGCGGAGCGGCTGCCGGAGATCCCGCTGGTCGCGGCCTTCGAAACCGGTTTTCACGCGACCGCGCCCGACTACATCAAGCACTACCCGGTGCCGTACGAATGGGCCGAGCGATTCCAGGTGAAGCGGTGGGGATTCCATGGCGCGAGCCATCGATACATCGCGAACCGGATCGCCGACCTGCTCGGACGCGAAGACCTGTCCGTGGTCTCGTGCCATCTCGGCGGCTCGAACAGCCTGTGCGGCATTCGCGGCCGAACGAGCGTCGCGACGACGATGGGCATGAGCCCGCAATCGGGCTTGCCGCACAACAACCGCGTCGGCGATTTCGATCCGTTCGCATTGCCCGTGGTGATGAAGGCGACCGGCAAGTCGCTCGATGAAGTCCTGCATGAACTGGCCGAGAAGAGCGGTCTGTTGGGGCTGAGCGGCGTGAGTGGCGACATTCGCGACCTAGAAGAGGCGGCCGCCGCCGGCCACATCCGAGCCCGCTTGGCGCTCGATGTGTTCGCCGCCGAAATCCGCCGGCATCTCGGCGGGCTGCTCGCCGAGCTGAACGGGGCCGACGTGATCGTGTTCACGGGCGGGATTGGCGAAAACGCCCGCAACGTCCGAACCGCCGTGCTCGGCAAGCTCGACCGGCTAGGCGTGCGGCTCGACCCGGCCCGCAACGCGTCGGCGCGGGGCGAAAGCCGGATCAGCGCGGACGACAGTCCAACCCAGGTGTGGATCGTGCCGACCAACGAGGAGCTGATCGTCGCTCGGCAATCGTGCCAATTGCTCAGCGG
>JBIKVL010000417.1:0-4796 GCA_044356875.1 Pirellulaceae bacterium
GTTCGGGCAAAACGACGCTGATGAATATCCTCGGCTGTCTCGATACGCCCACCTCCGGCGAATACTGGCTCGACGGCGAGCTGACATCGCGGTACGGCTCGGACCAACTGGCGGCGGTGCGGAGCGGCAAAATCGGCTTCGTCTTCCAGAGTTTCAATCTGCTCGCCCGCACCAGCGCCCTCGAAAATGTCCTGATGCCGCTCGAATACGGCGACCACCATTGGACCGACGAGGAAAACCGCGAACGCGGCAAAAAACTGCTCGAACAAGTCGGACTGGGCCATCGCTTGGACCATGAACCGTCCGAAATGTCGGGCGGGCAGCAGCAGCGGGTGGCGATCGCCCGGTCGCTGATCAACGAACCGAAACTGCTGCTCGCCGACGAACCGACCGGCAACCTGGACTCGAAGACCAGCGCCGAAATCCTCGAGCTGTTCAAGCGGCTCAATCGCGATCAGGGGATCACGGTGGTGTTGGTCACGCACGACCAGGGCGTCGCACGGCATGCCCAACGGCGGATCGTCATGAAGGACGGCTTGATTCTCTCCGAGGAGTGACCGGCGATGAAAGCGTATGTGCGGACGATCAAGACGGCGGCCAAGGCGCTGCGCAGGAACCTGATGCGGTCGATTCTTACGACGCTGGGGATCGTGATCGGCGTGGCCGCGGTGATCGCCATGATGGAGATCGGCCGCGGTTCGAGCAAAGCGATCCAGGACATGATCGCCCGCATGGGGGCGAACAATCTAATGGTGCAGCCCGGTACGGCGGCCAGTGGCGGCGTCAGCTTGGGAGGCGGCTCGCAGCAAACGCTCACCTTGAAGGACGTGGCGGCGCTCGAAGAGGAAATCCCGCAACTGATCAGCGTCGCGCCGGTGGTGCGGTCGCGGACCCAGATTGTGTTCGGCAACCGCAACTGGGTTCCCTTTTATTTGTATGGTTCCACGCCCGCGTATCTGAATGTCCGAGAATGGGAAGACCTGTTGGAAGGCGTCTGTTTTTCGGACCAGGATGTCCGCAACGCCGTGCAGGTCTGTCTGGTGGGAACGACGATTGTCCGCGAGTTGTTCGCCAACGAGTCGCCGGTGGGGAAGGAGATTCGTATCAGCGGCAAGCCGTTCACGGTGATTGGCGTGCTGGCATCGAAGGGCTCGAACACGATGGGCCTGGACCAGGACGATGTCGTGTTGACGCCCTGGACAGCCTTGAAATACAAGGTCGCCGGCACGTCGGTGGCGAATGTGAATCAAAGCGCGGCGGTCGTGACCGATCCGACGCAACAGGTCAATTCGTTGAGCGCTCGTTATCCAAGCGTGCAAACCAAACTGTTCCCGCTCGCGTCGGCCCAACAGAAGGCGAACAACCCGCAGATCGAACGCATGACGAACGTGGATACGATCATGGTTCGAGTCGGGCGGGCGGCGGAAGTTCCCGAGGCGAAACGGCGGATCATCGAAGTGCTGCAACGAACGCACCGCATCCGGCCTGGCCAGCCGGACGACTTCAATATCCGGGACATGACCGAGCAGAACGAAGCGCTCAGTTCCTCCACGCGGGTTATGGGCGGGCTCTTGTTATCGGTGGCGACGATCTCGCTGATCGTAGGCGGCGTCGGCATCATGAACATCATGTTGGTGTCGGTCACGGAGCGGACCCGCGAGATCGGCCTGCGAATGGCGGTCGGCGCCCGGCAACGCGACATCTTGAGGCAGTTCCTGGTCGAGTCGATCATTCTTTGCATGTCGGGCGGCGCGGTCGGCATTTTGGTGGGCCGATTGAGCTCGTACATCTTGCGAGTGGCGTTCCAATGGCCCGTGGAATCGTCGTTGCCGGCCGTGGTGGCGTCGGTGACGGTTTCGGTAAGCGTCGGGGTGATCTTCGGTTTCTACCCCGCCTGGAAAGCGTCGCGTCTCAACCCGATCCAAGCCTTGCGATACGAATAGGTGGGGCGACTCGATCGAGCGCCGACGAGTGGCCCGCGACGTGATCCAAAGTTGGCCAGTCCGCCTCCGAACCAACCGCGCCCCCATCAGCCGAGCCGCGCCAGCGGCCGGTTCTAGGCGGACACGGCCGCAACCGAACAAAAACCGGCAGCTCGCGCTGAGCCGGCTAATGAACCAAAAACCGGCAGCTCGCGCTGAGCCGGCTGATGAACCGGACGCCACCCCTATCAGCCGAGCCGCGCCAGCGGCCGGTTCTAGGCGGACACGGCCGCAACCGAACAAAAACCGGCAGCTCGCGCTGAGCCGGCTAATGAACCAAAAACCGGCAGCTCGCGCTGAGCCGGCTAATAAACCGGACGCCACCCCTATCAGCCGAGCCGCGCCAGCGGCCGGTTCTAGGCGGACACGGCCGGAACCGAACAAAAACCGGCAGCTCGCGCTGAGCCGGCTAATGAACCAAAAACCGGCAGCCACCCCCATCAGCCGAGCCGCGCCAGCGGCCGGTTCTAGGCGGACACGCCATGAACCGCCCAAAAACCGGCCGCGTGCGCTCAACCGGCTCATGAACCGGCGGCTGGCGCCAGCAGCTTTTCCACGAGGCTCGCGATGTCGCGTTCGTCGCCCGCGCGAAACCCGCGCCAGACACCGCGGACGCGGCCGTCGGGGCCTACGACAAGGCTCGTCGGGTACGCGAAATCCTCTTGCCGCAGCGATCGAAGCAACGCGAGCCGCGAGCGGCCTGCGGGATCGCAGTAGACGGGAAACCGCGCGCGTTCGGAATCCAGGTAACGCCGAGTCTCCTCGGGGAGCTTTTCGAACTCGCCCGGTTCGTCCGACATCTCGCAAGAAACAGAGACAAACACGAATCCAGCATTCAGTTCGAAGCGTTTTCGCAGCGATGCCAAATGCGGAAATTCCTCGCGACACGGCGGACACCACGTCCCCCAGAAATTCACCAACACGACCTTGCCAGCGATCGATTCCGGCCCGAGCCCCTGCTCCGCGAACACGCACGGTTCCAGCCGCACCGGCGGGAACTCGACGCCCACCGCCGGATGATGCTCGCCTTGACGGCCCACTTGGCCTCGCGAATTCACCACGAGCGCCGCGGCGGCGGCCAGCAACAGCAAGACGTACAGCCAACGCCGCGTCGGCGTTGGCATCAGCGTTGGCGCTGGCGTCGCTTCGTGTGGATTCGGCTCAGACATTGGCGGCTTGCAGATTCCAGCCTTCGCGGTACGTTCGCTTCAGGAAACGATCGGCCTCGGGGACGCCCGGGCAGATCATCTTTTCCGCGTCCCACGCAAGCTTCTTTCCGACGCGATACGCGACGTTGCCCAGATGATTCGCCTCGGTTAGCCAGCCCGAATACTCGAAGTCGCAGGTCGTTGGCGCGCCGGTCTTGCACGCATGAAGCCACTCGGCATGATGCCCGATCGACTTCGGAATGAACGGCTCGGGCCGCTTGAAGTCGGCGAACTCCTTCTCCGGCAGCAGCACATGCCGGCCATAGTCCGACAGCAGCATCCCCTTGTCGCCGACAAACAACACGCCGCTGTCCCACCGCGGAATCAAGCTATCCGTCCACTGCGGCGGCTTGTTGACGCCCTGGTACCACGTCAGCTTGACCGGCGGCGCGTCGCCGCGCGGCCCATACTGGTAAGTCGCCTGCATCGACGCCGGCGCGAGCTCGGGATGTGGCGGCGGACCCGACGCCTCGATCGACAACGGCGCTTTCAGATCGAGCGCCCAGAACGGCAGGTCGTTCCAATGGCTGCCGAGATCCGACATCGTGCCGCTGCCAAAATCCCACCACCGGTACCATTTCGGACCCGGGAAATAGATCGAATGAAAGGGCCGAAACGGAGCAGGCCCGAGCCACTGGTCCCAGTCGAGTCCCGCGGGAATCGGCTCGGCCTCCGTCGGCCGCTCCTGCGCCGAAACAATGTCCTTGTACTTTGCCGCATCCTCGGGCGATTGCCGTCCCCACGCCCGTGAAACCCAGACATGGACTTCGCGCACCGCGCCGATCGCCCGCGTCTTGATCAGCTCGACGACGCGTCGATAGTTGTCGCCCGCATGGATCTGGATCCCCATCTGCGTCGCCACTTTCGCTTCCGCCGCCGCGCGCCGGATCACCCGCGCTTCCCACACATTGTGCGTCAGCGGCTTCTCGCAGTAGACATGCTTCTTGAGCTGCAATGCGGCCAGGGTCGGGAACGCGTGCGTATGCTCGCATGTGCTCACCACCACCGCGTCGAATTCCTTGGCATGATCGAACAACCGGCGGAAGTCGGTCGCGCGGCGCGCTTGCGGATGATTCGCCGCCGCTCGATCCAGATTCGGCTGGTAGACGTCGCAGATGGCGACGATGTTCTCGCCCGCGCAGGCTGCCATATTGCCCGCCCCGCGACCGCCCGAGCCGATTACCGCGACGTTCAGCTTGTCGTTCAAATTCAAACCGCGGACGATCGCGGGCGCGCCGAGCACCACGGCCCCAGCCGCTGCCGCCGTCCGCAGAAATGTTCGCCGGTTCGCGCGGATTCCGCGGGACGCGCCGCTTTCGTGCGACTCGCCGCCACCGCGGGGCGCGCGGCGCATCGCGTTGCTCGCTTGTGTCGCGGCGTTTCCAGAGGAAACTCCGCTGACGCCGCCCGCACAGTCCGAACTCCGATCGACCAGCTGTGAGCCGTTCTCGCTTGCCGCCATTCGCCGCTCCCTTCGCTCGTGGAATCCCTACTCGCCCTACCCGCCCTACCCGCCCTACTCGCTTGTCGCTTCCTGGATGCCGCGCTCCGCCGCGAGGCAAATTCGATCGAGTTGCTCCAGCGAGACGCTCAGGGGCGGCATGAT
>JBIKVL010000006.1:0-16417 GCA_044356875.1 Pirellulaceae bacterium
GCGCGGCGTCCTTTCAGACATGCTTGCAGAAATGCTTGCAGACCTGCCCCTCGTTCGCCGCTCCCCCTCCGAAACCTACTCCCTGATTCCAAACGACAACGGTAAACTCTGCGGGTTATGACGTCCCAATGCGAGGAAGCCAGAAGTTTTCCAACTGATCGCCGTTAGCCGTTCGCCGTTCGCTTTTCACCGCTCAACGCCGCTCAAAACCGTTCGACGCGTTCCTTCCGCGGGCGGTTGACGATTGGGCGGGGTGCGTTGGCCCAAACAAAATGCCATCGCCGCCGCATTCGTGGAGCGGCGTTGGAGGAGATGAGTCCGCATGTCGTTGTGCCAACGTTGTGGGTCCGCGTTCGGCGTCCCCGAAAAGCTCCGCGGTCGCCAAATGTACGACCAAAACGACGTTGCCATCGTCGACCGCAGCCGTGACAGCGCGAAACTGCGGGTGGCGGTGAAGGGCGGCCATCAAGTGGTGACCGTCTCCTGGTCGAACTCGGATACGAAACTCGAGGTCAACTGCAGCTGCAGTAAAGCCGCCGAAATGAAGCACTGCCCACATTTGTGGGCGGGATTCCTCGAGCTGGACCGCCACAAAGCGGTCCGCACGATGCCAACCCGCGGCAACGTCGTGCTCGCGTTCGTCGACCCTCCCGCGCCGCCGACGCAAACCGAAAAGCCCGCCTCGCGACCAACGTCGACCTCCACGTCCGCCGCTAGCCGTTCAGCGGGCCGAGCGGCCGCGTCCACGCCGCCGAAAACAGTCATCGGGGCGTCCACGACGACCGCCGCTTTAAAGACGACTATCCTCGGTGCCAAGGCGGCCGCAGCCTCCGGCCCCGCAGCCACCCCAGCGACCTCACCGAGCGGTTCACCAACCCCAACCTCACCCACACCAACCGTTTTAGCCCGCTTGCCGTCGTCGCCGCCATCGTCGTCGCCATCGTCGCCGTCGCCGCCGTCAACCTTGCCGCCGGACGCCCGTGCGTCGCATGCGGCTCGAGATGCCGAGGCGGCGTCCAACTTCATCGCGCCGGATGGACTCGCGCGATTCCAGGCGTTCTTGAACCAGATGCGGGGAGACTCGGTCAATGCATCGTGGTTCGTTCCGCCTGCCGCGGAATGGCGTCAACGCTTTGATCGAATTGAACGGTATGTGCTGAACCGGGAATCGGGCGAGTCGGTGCGGAAGCTCGGCGAACACCGCACGGATCTGCTGCGGCTGTTTTTTCTCTTGGACCTCACCGAATCGATGTCCCAGTGCCAGCCGGTGATCTTCTTCTATCAACGGCATCGACCCAACGCGACGGCGAACTTTGGCCCCTTCCAACCGGTAGCGCTCGACAGGAGCGCGCTCGAACGCTGGGAAGATCCAGCCGATCGCGAACTGCTGCCGTTACTACTGGGAACAGAGCTCCCCTACAACGACCCGACCCTGGATTCCGATTATCTGTACAACCGGCGGCTGGTTGCGGGACGGCGAATCGGCGCGTCGCTGCCGAAGATGTTGGCCGCCGTCTTGCTGCCCAAACTGTGCGCGACAGGCCGTCTGCTGTCGCTGCTTTCGGTGCGCCGCTCCGAGCTGTTCGCTTCGGCCCGGCCGCTGACCTGGGATGCGGACGAGCCCTACCGGTTGTCGCTGCGGATCAAGCCCGACCAGTCCGGCCAATGCTGGGATATGCGTGCCGAGGCGCGGCGGGGCGATTACCATTTCGCCGCCCATCACGCCACGGTCATCAGCGACGGCGGCCTCGCCGTGTTTGGCGACCGGATCATCTCGATCGACAACGACGAGTCCTACAAGCTGTGCCGCGCGGTCGGTTTCGAACCGATTCGCGTGCCGTTCGCGGACGGCACGCAGTTCATGGTTGAATGCCTCCGTTATCCCGAGGTGGCGAATCAATTGCCGCCGGAACTGCAATGGGAACAGGAGGAACTCGTGCCGGACTTCCAAGTTTCGATCGCGTTGCCCAATGTTCAACGCGGCCGGAAACCGGCCCTCACCATCGAATTCCAATGTTGCTATGGCGACAGCGCTTTCCGCCCAGGACATGGCCGCGCCGTGTTCGCGTCGCCCGAAAACCGCAAGGTGTTTCGACGCAATCTCAACCGAGAAGAGGAGGTCGCGGCCGAACTGGAAATGGACCCCGATTTCGCCGATTCGGTGCGGCCGAACGCCGACGAGTCCTGGTTGTATCAATGCGACGCCCGCTCGCTCGAACGGGTCACCGCGACGGCCTTCAAAAAGGGCTGGCGAGTCATCGCCAACGGGCAACTGGTTCGGCGGTCCACCGGCGTCACGCTGAGCGTCAAATCCGATATCGACTGGTTCGAACTGAATGGCCGCATCGACTTCGATGGCGAATCGGTCGAGCTCCCCGAGGTCTTGTCGGCGATTCGCCGCGGCGACAACCATGTCACGCTGGGCGACGGCTCCTCGGGCATGCTGCCCGCCGAATGGCTCGCCAAGTTCGGACCGATCGCCGAGTTGGCGGGACGGGGAGAGGAAGAGCAAGGCTTGAAGTTCCTGCCGTCCCAGGCCCTATTGCTCGATTCGCTGCTCGCGTCGACCTCGGCCGACCAAGTGGGGATCGACGAGCGGTTCGCCGAGTGGCGCGAGAAGCTGCGCTCGTTCCGAGGATTCGCGTCGCAAACGGCTCCGACCGGCTTCCAGGGCAGCCTGCGAGCCTATCAGGAAGCGGGACTCGGCTGGATGCACGGATTGCGGGAACTCGGGCTCGGCGGCTGCCTCGCGGACGACATGGGGCTCGGCAAAACCGTGCAAGTGCTCGCGTTGCTCGAGTCCCGCCGCCAAGCGATGGCCCTCAGCGCCAACGAACGCCTTCCGTCGTTGGTGGTCGCGCCTAAGAGCCTCGTGTTCAACTGGGCGGAAGAAGCCAAACGCTTCGCGCCCAGCCTCCGCGTGCTCCGATTCACCGGCAACGAACGCATCTTCGTCCGCGATCAACTCCAGGAATTCGACCTCGTGCTCACCACGTACGGCACGCTCCGCCGCGACGTGCCGATCCTCAAGGACATCCAGTTCGATTACGCCATCCTCGACGAAGCGCAGGCGATCAAGAACGCTAGTTCGCAATCGGCGAAAAGCTGCCGGCTGATCCGCGCCCGCCATCGGCTCGCAATGACCGGCACGCCGATCGAAAACCATCTCGGCGAACTCTGGTCGCTGTTTGAATTCATCAACCCCGGCATGCTCGGCATGTCCTCCGCTTTCCAGCGGCTCGCGAAATCCGCTCGTGTCGCCGACACGCAGACTCCAGCGGACAAAGAGGATAGTGGTGCCGACAGTGCCGCCGAGACCGCTGGCGAGTCTGGCGGCGGCGGAGTGCGGTCGGCGCTGGCCCAAGCGCTTCGGCCTTTCATTCTGCGCCGCACCAAGAAACAGGTGCTTACCGAATTGCCGGAGCGGACCGAGCAAACTTTGTTCTGCGAGATGGAGACCGAGCAGCGGCGGCTCTACAACGAACTCAAAAACCATTATCGCAAATCGCTGCTTAACACCGTCAAGACCCGCGGGATGGCGAAGGCGAAGATCCATGTGCTGGAAGCCCTCTTGCGGCTTCGCCAAGTCGCCTGCCACCCGGCGCTCATCGACGAACGTTACTCCGAAGTGGAGAGCGCCAAACTCGAAGCGCTCATGGAGAAGCTCCACGAGATCATCGCCGAAAACCACAAAGCGCTGGTGTTCTCGCAGTTCACTTCGCTGTTGTCGCTCGTTCGAGACCGGCTCGACGACGAGGACATTCGCTACGAATACCTCGACGGCCAGACCTCCGACCGTCAAGCCCGCGTCGAGCGTTTCCAGAACGATGCGGAATTGCCTCTGTTCCTCATCAGCCTCAAGGCGGGCGGCCAAGGGCTGAACCTCACGTCCGCCGACTACGTGTTCATTCTCGACCCCTGGTGGAATCCGGCCGTCGAAGCGCAGGCGGTGGACCGCGCCTACCGCATCGGCCAAACTCGCCATGTGTTCGCCTACCGGCTGATCTGCCGCGATTCGATCGAGGAAAAGATCCTCGAGATGCAGGCCGCCAAACGAGCGGTCGCCGACGCGATCCTCTCCGAGGACAACAGCGTCCTCCGCGACCTCACCGCCGAAGACCTCGAACGGCTGCTGAGCTAGGGTGGCGGAAAAGAAACTCCTTGACGGCTGAGTTCGCGGGCGCACGCCGGGGGATTACAGATAAAACCCACCACGGATGCCACGGATCGCCACGGATAGAAAAGAGGCGGAACGACAAACGGCGAGTTTCCCGAACCTCAATCCGTGTCGTTCCGTGTTCGTCCGTGGCTAAAAATATAGGCCTGTGGTTCGAAGCACGGTTACGCGGCGACTAGTTCAGCGAGAACGAGGTGAATCATCCATGACCTGAGCGGCGTGCTTTGAGCCAACCGCTCCGCCACCTTGAACTCGCGGGGCGAGGCCGCGACAATTCGGCCTTTTGACCGCCTACGGCCGCGCCGCGGGGCGCGTCGCCGAGCGGTCCGGCGTCAGTTGCGGGAGCAGCCATGGGCGGTTTGAACATCGGTACGGGTCCGAGTGCGTTCGATTTTGTCGCGTTGGGAGCGCTGGTCAATCGGCTCGACCCGGGCATCATTCCGTTCCGCAAGGCCCGTTCGCTCGATATCCACGTCTCGGGCGGCGAGTACAACGTGGCGGCCAATCTCGCCGACTGCTTCGGGCTCAAGACGGCCGTCGCCACGGCGATGGTCAACTACGGAATCGGCGAATTGATCCAGGCCCGCGTGCGGGAAATGGGCGTGACGCCGTTCTACAAGTGGTTCGAGCACGATGGCGTTCGCGGACCGAATCTCGCCACCGTCTACAGCGACCGTGGCCAAGGCGTGCGTCCCCCGGTCGTCTTCTACAACCGCTCGAACGAGGCCGCGGCGTTGCTCAAGCCGGGCGATTTCGACTGGGCCAAGATCTTCGGCGGCGGCGTCCGCTGGTTTCACTCGGGCGGCATCTTCGCCTCGCTTTCCGCCACCACCTCGGAAGTCATCATCGAGGGCATGAAGGCGGCGAAAGCGGCGGGCGCCATCAATTCGTTCGACCTCAACTACCGCGCGAAACTCTGGGCGTCCGTCGGTGGCCCCGGCAAAGCCCAAGAGACGCTCGCCCGCATCGTCAGCAATGTCGACGCGCTGATCGGCAACGAGGAAGACCTGCAAAAGGGGCTGGGAGTCGCCGGCCCGGAAGTCGCCGCCCACAAATCGAAACTCGATCCGCAAACCTTCTTCGACATGATCGAGGCGGCGGTCAAGAAGTTCCCCAACATCAAGGTCGTCGCCACCACGCTCCGCGAAGTCCACTCGACCAACCGCCATGACTGGGCGGCCGTCCTCTGGATCGATGGGCAACGCTACGTCAGCCCGACCTGCGAACTCGACGTCATCGATCGCATCGGCGGCGGCGACGGATTCGCCGCCGGCCTGATCTATGGTCTGCTCGCCGGCCGCTCGCCCGAAGAAGCCCTCCGGCTCGGCTGGGCCCACGGCGCCCTGCTCACCACGTTCCCCGGCGACGTCACGATGGCGAAACTGGACGAAGTCGAGTCGCTCGCCAAGGGCGGATCGGCACGCGTGCAACGCTAGGCGTTCCCCCACGTTCCACGCGCGTTCCCCGCGCGTTCGAGCCGCATCCATTCCGCGTTCGTCCTAGCCGTTCTCGCTCCGCAACCACAGCCCGGCGGTGGCCTCATGTCCGAGCTTTCCCGGCGAGTCGCGATGGTCACGGGCTCGTCGAGCGGCGCGGGGCGAGCCATCGCGTTGGAACTGGCGGATGCCGGCGCCGACGTGATCGTGCATTGCCGAACCCGCCGCGCCGAGGCCGAACAAGTCGCGGCCGCCATTCGCGAACGTGGCCGCGACGCGCTGGTCCTGCAAGCCGATCTGGCGGACTCGGCCAATCACGGGCCGCTCGTCGAGTCGGCCTGGAACTGGCGGGACGGCGTTGACGTCTGGGTGAACAACGCCGGCGCCGACGTGCTCACCGGTCCCGCGCGCCATGCCTCGTTTGACGAAAAGCTCGATCTGCTCTGGCGCGTCGATGTCGTCGCCGCCATGCGGCTCGCGCGCGACATCGGCCAGCGGATGAAAACTCGGCAGCCAACGGCGGGCGAGGCCGTGATCCTCAACATCGGTTGGGATCAAGTCGAACATGGCATGGCGGGCGATAGCGGCGAAATGTTCACCGCGATCAAAGGCGCAGTGATGGCGTTCACTCGCAGCTTGGCCCGCAGCCTCGCGCCGACCGTCCGAGTCAACTGCCTGGCGCTCGGCTGGATCCGCACCGCTTGGGGCGAACAGGCTTCGGAGTACTGGCGGGAGCGGGCCGTCGCCGAATCGCTGATGCGGCGCTGGGGCACACCGGACGATGTCGCGCGAGCCGCTCGTTTCCTCGCTTCCCCCAATGCCTCGTTCATCACCGGCCATATTCTGCCGATCAACGGCGGTTTTCGCTTTCGCGACGACTGACGCCGGGGGATAGCCGGGGGGAACGCCGATCCGATAATAGGGAGGAGGCGATCGCTTTGGCAGTCCATCGAGCAACTGTTCCGGTTGGAGTCTGATTTATGTCCGCTGCACATTGCCGCCAGTGCGGCGCGCCCCGAAATCCAGCCTCGACCGAACGTTGCCGCCACTGCGGTTGGCTGCCGTCGCAACCGCCGCAGCAGCCGTCGCCGCCGCAGCAGCAGCCGCTGCCGTCTCGCTCGTCGCCGTCTTTCGCGGGGGCGAGTCCACCTCGCCCAAAAGTGGATGCGGTCACTGCGGACGTTGTCGCCGCCAACTGGAATGTCGAGTCAACCTCCGACATGGGAGTGGACAACGACGCTTGGCAGCGGTTCCGCGAGTTATCCGCGATCGATGACGCGGAGCGACTCTTGATCGAGATGCTGCAGGTCGAAGAACGCGCGGCCGGTTTCCGCAATGGCGCCATGGAACAGTTCCATGCCGCGGACCTGCCGTCGCGGTCGAGTACCTTGCTTGGACTGGCCGAACACATCGACAGCTACATCCTGCCGCTCTTCGCCGACGCCATCACCCGAGGCGAAGCGATCCAGTCGCCCAAAACGGCCAAAGTCCAAGAGCATCTCATGACGCGACGGCGGGTCTGGCAAATGCTGGCCGAAGCCCTGCGGCGTGACGATGCGAAGCTCATGGAACTGCACCAGAGCTACTGGCATGGAGTGGCGGACTTGGAGCTGGTGAAGGACGTTGTGGAAAAGGCGCAGCATGCCTCGGCCTCGCCCGAAGCGCAAACCGTCGCCTTCCGCGAGGCGCTGGTGGCGTTCACGCCGCGCTGGTTCGTGACGCCCACCTTGATGGTCGTCAACATCGTGTTGCTCATCGCCGCGTTGATCCTGTCGGGCCAAGCCATTGCCCCGAACTCGCAGTTGCTCATCGACTGGGGCGCGAACTATGGGCCAGCGACCCTTAATGGCCAGTGGTGGCGGCTCTTCACCTGCATGTTCCTCCACGGCAGTTTTATGCATGTGGCGATGAACATGTGGGTGCTGCTCGAATTCGGCCGTTTGGTCGAGCGGCTCGCCGGCAATGTCGGCTTCCTGCTTGTCTACGTGATCACGGGCTTAGCGGGCAGCTTGGCCAGTTTGTACTGGAATCCGCAAGTGCTTTCGGTCGGCGCCTCGGGCGCCGTGTTTGGCATCGGTGGCGTTTTGCTCGGCTGGACGCTTCTCCATCGCCACTCGATCCCGACGACTGTGCTGAGCCATTTACGGTCGAGCGTGGGATTCTTTATCGTTTACAACATGATGATGGCGTTTCGCGGAGGCAACATCGACCATGCCGCGCATGCGGGTGGACTTGTCGCCGGGATCCTTTGCGGCATCCTGATTAGCCAGCCCTTGGGCCCGAACGTCCGCAGGCGGCGGTTGGGAAAATGCCTGCTGACCGGATTCGTGGGGTGCGCGGGCCTGATCGGCGCGACGTTCTTCCTGCCGCCAGCGCCGCCGCCACCGATCGACGTTCGAGGCGAATTGGAAGCTTTTATGGCCGCGGAAAAGAAGGCGCTAACGACTTTCCAAGCGATGCTCAAGGCTTCCGACGACGGTCAACTCTCCAATGCGGCCTTCGCCGACCAGATCGAAAAGGAAATCCTGCCGGCTTGGACCGAGACCCGCACACGCTTCGACAAGCTTCGCCTCGAGCCATTGGCCAATCAGGAAATCGTCGCGAAATTCGCTCAATACGCGGGCGAACGCGATACGGCCTGGCGGACATTCGTCGCCGCGGCGCGCGAGGACGATCAAGAAAAGCTGAAACAGGCCGTTTCCCAATGGAAGGCCGCCGACGCGACCGCACGGACGATCAGCGGCCAATGAACGCGGGCTCGAGATTCAAGGCTCGCGATTCAAGGCTCGCGCGTATATCGGCATTCAAGCGGGCCTTTATCCGCGTTCATCCGCGTTGTCCGTGGTAAACACCTGTGACATTGATTATGCGTTCAGGAACGCACACGCGAAGGAGGCGGCATGCGCGGCGAAGTCGTTTATATGTACGCGTTCGATGTCGCCAACGAAATCGCCACCCGCGACGTGCGGCACATTCTCGGGCAACCGACCACGCCCTTTGAACCCCGAGCCGCCCATTTGCTGCCACGCGACGTGCCGCTCTACCGAGCGTTAACCGTTGAGCCTCCTTCGGAACACTCGCTGGGCGGGCAACCGCTCCGCGTTGTCATCCGCGTGTTCGAAGTGGGCGTCGTTGGGTTCACCATGCGGGCTCCGTTCGCGGTCCAAGAACTCTCGGAACTGGGGAAACTCCATCAACCCAAACTCGACCATGGCGAGCCGCTCGACGAACTCGCCCGCCGCCTCTGCGCCGAAGTCTGCGCAAGCCTCGGCAAGGCGCTCGTCCGGTCCAGTCCCATTTCCCAACCGGAAGCGTACAACGTGTTCTGCCTCGCGGATCTGGGTAGCGAGGCGCCCGCGTGGCAATGGCTGGAAACCCATCGCGAAGCGGCCGCAAGCTTATTGGCGGAACATCCATCGACCGATCTCAGCCCCCAACAAGTCGAGGAATCGCTCCGCATTCGGCGTTCGTTCACGGGCCGCGATTTGGTGGTCATCGACTGGGACGCATCGCTGGTGGTCGATCGCGACGGCTACTTCGACGACGTGCTGTATGTGCTTGAACTGGCCAACGTGCAATTGGAAGAATATCGCGTGATGGACGAGCGTCTCGATCGGCACGTCGAGCGCGCCTACCGCGACCTGGAACAGCCGCAGTCGGTCTGGGGCCGCGGTCCCACACGGATGCTCGATTGGCTCCGCCGATTCCGCGTCGACGCGACGAAGCTCTCCGACGAGGTCACGCACATCACCAAGTTTTTCGGCGACTGGTACCTGGCGCGCGTGTATCTCGGCGCCCAAGAGCGTTTCCACCTGGTCCAGTGGCGGCAAAGCATCGAACATCGACTGGGACAATTGGACGAGGTCTACCGAGTCATCCAGTCCGACGTCTACGAGCGGCGGATGCTGTGGCTGGAAATCGCGGTCGTCGTCTGCTTCCTGATCGATCTCTTCGGTCTGTTTTTCTGGAAGTAGCCCGCCCGCGGTCCGATCTTCAGGCAAGTCGCGCCACGGCTCACGGCTCGCTGACCGCGTGCGACCTGTGACGATTCGCGCGCCGCACACCCGCCGCGCGCCGCTGTGGTGGATCCTGAGCCGATGCTCTACCCCGCGCTGCTTTGATTTGCCGTTGTTGGCGTTTTCTTCGGCGATTGGCACGCAAGCTGCATAGCCTCGCTTTCGCCGATTTCCCGTTGGCCGGGCGGCGCGGGTGAAGGCATACATCTCGAAGCACACATCTCGAGGCACACGTCTCGAGGCACACGTCTCGATGAATAGATCTCGAGGTTTGCCATTCGAGGCTCGCTTCTCCAAGCAAGACTCGACAAGACTCGATAGAGACTGGTTTCAATTCACGCCGATACGGATTTGGATTGATGGAAGCGTTGATACGATCGCGCAGCACGATTACGGATCGAGCATCCTTGATGCTCGCCGCGTCGCTGGCCGCGGTTTGCCTCATGCCAGGTTGCTCCCGCCGAACTGAGGTGGCTTACTCGCCGCGGGAAGAGATCGCCAAGCTGCCCGAAAAACACCAGCGGCAAATCGCTGGCTTTTTAGAGGATTACTTCGGCAGTCCCGCGACGCCGCGGTTCCTACTCCCGGCGTCCACCCTGCCAGCATCCGCTCTCCCAACGACCATGGTCTCGACCGATGGGGCCACGCCGGACGAATCCGCGACGGATGAAGCTGCGACCGATGGGGCAGACGCTCCGCCGCGGTTGGTCGACCATCCGGACTGGAATCGGACGAAGCTGCGGCAAGGCGCGGACGTTTATCGGCGCCAATGCGCGTCCTGCCATGGCGTAACCGGCGATGGCCAAGGCCCCGCCGGCCAGTACCTGAACCCGCCGCCCCGCGATTATCGGCTCGGACGCTTCAAGTTCACGTCGACGCCGCGTGGCGAGAAGCCCCGCTATGAGGATCTCGCCCGGATCCTTCGCCGCGGCGCGAAAGGCACCTCGATGCCTTCCTTCCGTTGGCTGCCCGACGACGAACTCGACGCGGTCATCGGCTATGTCATGTTGTTGTCCAGCCGTGGCGAAATGGAGCTTCTGTTGTTGCGGGAAGCGGAAAGCGAACTCGAAGAAGCCGACGATTTGAACGCCGAAGTGGTCGCCGGATATGCGACCCGCGTCTACGAATCCTGGCGCGACGCGGCAGGGAAAGTTGTCAATCCAGCAACAACCGAGCCACTCGCCAGCGACGATACGGTTCGCGCGGGAGCGAAGGCGTTCATCGAATTGAACTGTTTCAAATGCCACGGGAAAGATGGTCGCGGCAATAAGGCGTTCAATGTCGGCAAGGACGACTGGGGACACACCGCCTACGCCGCCGACCTGACCTCGGGAATGCTGCATGGCGGCCGTCGTCCGGTCGACATTTACCGCCGCATTTACCTCGGCATCAATGGAACCCCGATGCCCGCTTTCGACCAACCGGACACCACGAAAGGTGAAACGGCCGAGCAGCGTTCGGAAACGATTTGGCATCTTGTCCATTTCGTGACCAGTATCGTGGAAGGCAAGCCATTGCCGGTCGACGTCATCGAGGAAACGCTGCGTTCGCTCCCCAATCCGGGCGCCGACTCCGCCACCGACGCACCCGCCGAGTCCACGGAAAAGGGGAACTGAGCCATGGAAGCGACAAAGCAAGCGGAGCGGCTACAGGAAATTGAAACGCTGCGACAGCGGCTCGCGGCGCTTGAACGCGAACTCTCCGCGGCCGATGCGGCGACGAGCGGCGCGGCGGACTGGCGGTCCTCCGGTTACTACCTGTCTTACTACGCCACGGCCGGATTCTTTTTGGGAATCGCCGGCGCGTTGACAAGCTTGGTGTTTAACATCGTGGGTTCGCTGGCGGTGGGTCAAGCGCCGCTGCGGCTGATCCAGATCTATTTGACCTTCGGGATGGGCCAAAAAGCGCTCGACGCCGATCTCGCGGACAAGGGTGGACTCGCGCTCGCCGTCGGCTGTTGCTTGTACGTAGGAACAGGCATGCTTCTGGGCATTCTGTTCCATGTGTTCCTCACCCGTTACTGCGCTAGCGGCGGCCTTGGGAAGCGCCTCTTGGCCGCTTCGGGCTTGGCGATCGCCGTGTGGATTGTGAATTACTATTTTGTGCTGTCGTGGCTGCAGCCGCTGCTGTTCGGCGGCAACTGGATCGCCAACACGATCCCGCCGCCGATCGCCGCGCTCACGCACTTGGTATTTGGCTGGACGCAAGCGCTCGTCTATCCCCTCGGCCTGTATGAACCCTATCGCGCCCCAAAAGCGGAATAAGGAAGGCAGTAGGAAAAAGGCAGAAGGCAGAAGGCAGAAGGCTGGAGACTGGAGACTGGAGACTGGAGACTGGAGACTGAAGGTAGGAATGCAGAAACTACCACTTAACGGAAAGTTGCCTTCGTTTTTATTGCAAGAAAAAGCGCATACCATCGGCCTAGCTCTCCCCTGCCCCTGAACCCTGAACGCTAACAACTACTCTTCCTCATTCCCCACTCCCAGCACCCCATTCCCCATTCCCCACTCCCCACTCCCCAACACTCACCAGCGAATCAACATGGTCGAAGGGACGATAACAGCGGATGCGCCGCGGCACGAGCAGCTTGTGGACGAACGGTTGGTGCGATGGTTTTTCTTCGCCGGCCTGACGTACCTGATGGCCTCGATGCTCGGCGGGATCCTGATGGCCTTGCAGTTGGTGCATTGGAATCCGTTGACGGGCCTGGAGCTATTCTCCGCGGGTCGCTGGAGGATGGTGCATACGAACGCCGTGGCCTACGGTTTTTTGGCCAACTCGTTTCTGGGGATGCTGCATTGGGCGGTGCCCCGCTTGACGTTTCGGCCGGTGGCGAGCGTGAAGGTCGCGTATTTCATTTTTTTCGCTTGGCAAGCGATTGTGGTGAGCACGGCGGTTGGCATTATCGTCGGTCCCTCTTTGCAGGACTCGGCGTGGGTCGCCGACTTGGCGCGTCGCACTGGATTGGCGATTAGCCTTGGGGCGCAGGGATTGGAGTGGGGCGAGACGCCGTTTTGGATCGACCCGATCGCGCTCGTGGGACTGGCTTTGGTGGCGTTCAATTTCATGACGCCGATCGCGCGGGCGAAAGGGCCGATGTATGTGACGCTGTGGTACTTCATGGCGGCGTTTGTCTGGACGTTCTTGACGTACGCGATGGGCAACTTGCTGCCGGAATACGCTGTCGGCGGCACGAGCGCGGGCGCGATTGGCGGCCTCTTCATCCATGACTTGGTCGGGCTGTTCGTGACGCCGTTGGGTTGGGGGATGATGTACTATTTTGTCCCGATCATGCTGAAGAAGCCGATCTGGAGCCACGGCTTGTCGCTGGTCGGGTTTTGGGGCCTTGCGTTCTTCTATCCGTTGCAAGGGATCCACCACTTCCTTTACACGCCGATTCCGATGTTCCTGCAGTATGGCGCGATCATCTCGACGATCGCCGTCGAGCTCGTCGTGGCGACGGTGGTGATCAATTTTATGGGGACGCTCTGGGGCCGGGGCCGGATTTTGGTGGAGAACCTGCCTTTGCGTTGGTTCTACGCCGGCATGGTGCTGTACTTCATCACGTGCTTCCAGTGCGCGTTGCAGGTGACGCTGACCTTTCAGAAGCTGATCCATTTCACGGATTGGGTCGTCGGCCACGCGCATCTGGTGATGTACGGCGTCTTCAGCCAGTGGATTTTCGGCATGATGACCTATTTGTTTCCCCGCTTGATCGGGCGGGAATGGGCCAGCCGAAAGCTTTGCGAATGGCACTTTTGGCTGTCGCTCACCGGCATCTCGGTGATGTTCCTCGATCTCACGATGGCGGGCCTCTTCCAGGGCTATTACTGGGCGTCCCTCCAGCCTTGGGAGGCGTCGACCATCGGCTCGTATCCGTTTTGGGTGACCCGCGTGTTCGCGGGACTTATGATGTTCGCGGGCTTCCTCTGTTTCCTTGCCAATCTCCGCGCCACGTTCGCCGCGGCTCGAAGCCCCGCGGGGGCCAGCGGCTCCTTGGCCGCCTCCGCCTAAAGTCCAGTTATTCTTTTGTGTTCTTCAGTGTGTTCTTCAGTGTTCGTCCGTGGCTAGCCACTCTTCCCGTTTCGCCCGCAGTTTCGCCTACAGATTGTCCGACCACTGCCAGGGCTGATTGGATCGAGTGGGTACGAGTTGGCTGTCACGGCTGCGAGTTACGCCATGTTTGAAAGCAAGACAGGTATTATCTTCATCGCGGGGCTGATCTTTTTCGCCCTCGCTTTTCTGGGCAACGGCTTGGTTCCGATCCTGATGTACAAGGATCTGAAGGAGCAGACGGCGGAGGAACTGGTCCAACCGCGGATCATGACGCAGTTCCGCGATCTCAGCGAACGCTATCCGGAGCAGTTCAAGCAGTATTTCGGCGAGCCGACCGAAGAGAACTGCGCGGCGGCTTTGCGGCTGGGGCGGCAAGTCTACATCGGCGAGGGCTGCTGGCATTGCCATAGCCAGTTCATCCGCCCCGTTTCGAACGAATCGCTTCGCTGGGGGCCCGTCTCGGAGACCAAGGAGTACCAAAATGAACTTCAGCGTCCCGTGCTGTTTGGAACTCGGCGGGTCGGACCCGATTTGTCGCGCGAAGGCGGTCGCCGGGGGAACGACTGGCACAGCGTTCATTTCTATCGGCCGAAAATGGTCTCGACCGACTCGGTGATGCCCGAGTATCCCTGGTTTTTCGATGGCGATCCGAGCAAGCCGAACCGCCGCGGACTGGCGGTGATCACCTACGTCCAATGGCTCGGTTCATGGCTGCCGAGCTATCCCTACTATGAAGAACAACGCGAAATGAAATTCGGAGAATAGAGCCATGGAAGCTAAACCGCCGACCGAGGCCGCCGATCGCCCGGATGCAGTCGATGCCAACAAAGCCGCAACGGCCATCAGTTCCGCAACGGCCGCCAGTCCCGCAACGCTCGTCAGTTCCGCCACGGCCGCCAGGTCCGCGAGCTCGGCGGGCGCCGCCAGTTCCGCCACAGCGTCCCAACGCTGGCAATGGCGGGTGACTTTGTTGTTCGCCGTATTGATCCTGATCCCGAGCGGTTATGGGTTTATTGGCAAGTTTGTCGAGTTGGTGAATCTGTTTCGGAATGAGGCGGGCGGCGAGTTCGCGGTGGCTCCGATCCTGAACTATTTGCTCGCCAGCCTCGGTTTCTTTTGCATGCTCGTTTGGGCTGTGGTCAACGGCATGTTTCATGATGTGGAACGTCCCAAGGTCGCGTTGCTGGAACACGAACAGCTGCTGGACCATCCGACGAAGGAGGATCGCCGATGAGCACGCCCGAAGGACGCCCCGAGTACTTGCCGCCCGACGTCGAGCATCGGCATCACGACTATACGGGGAATGAAATCCCCTGGTATGTCCGCGCGATCTGGATCGGCTTTTGGATTTTCACCTTTTACTACACCATTCAATACCTGTTTCCGGCGCTGCAGGCGGAACTGTTCCAGCGGCCGTGAGTGCGGAGCTGACTGCGGGGCGAACTGCGGGGCTCGAGGCGTTGTCCACGGTGTCCGCTTGCGATTATTGCGGTTTGCCGCTGAGCGACGCGGGCGGGGCGGCGTGCGGCCAGCCGCGTTATTGTTGCCAGGGCTGCCGGTTCGCCGCCTCGGTGACGCAAGCCACCGGGGATTCCGGCCGTCTTCGCGGGCTCATGATCCGGCTGGGCCTATCGCTGTTCTTCAGCATGAATGTGATGGCGTTCACAATGTACTTGTGGACGCAGGATGAGACGCTCACAGTGGCCGAACCCGGCCAGCGCGCGGCTGCCGTGTTCTACGAGGTCGGCCGCTATGTGTGTCTGTTGTTCGCGACGCCCGTGCTGCTGTTGCTGGGCGGTCCGCTGGTCGAGGACGCCATTGCCGAGTGCCGCCGTGCGCGGCCGTCGTTGAGTGGCCTGTTGCTCGCAGGCGTGCTCGCCGCCTACACCTACTCGGCGGTTTCTGTCTTTCGGGGCACCGGCCATGTGTATTTCGAAGTGAGTTGCATGGTGCTGGTGGCGGTGGCGCTTGGACGCTGGATGGAGGCCGAGGGCAAACGGCGAACAACCGAGGCGCTTCGCGAACTGCGGGGACTGCTCCCTGACGCGGTGCGCCGCATCGGAGAAGGCGGCGAGGTGTCCACGCCGCGAACGGACATTCGTGTCGGCGACCGTGTTCGCGTGCTGGCTGGCGAGCGGATCGCGGTCGATGGCCTCATTGAACAGGGGGTGGCTTCCGTCGACGAGCAAGCGGTGACGGGCGAAAGCGTACCCGTTGGCCGGCATCCGGGCGACTCGGTTCGGAGCGGCACGTTGAACTTGGACGGTGACTTGCGGATTCGCGTTACGGCGGGTGTGCAGGAAGACACGATGCAGCGGATCATCGACGCCGTCGAGCGGGCTCTGACCCGCCACGACCGCTATCAACGACTCGCCGATCGCATCTCGTCGTGGTTTCTGCCGGCGGTGTTCGTGGTGGCGAGCGTCACCCTAGCCGCGCACTGGCGCGCCGAGGGCTTCGCCAGTGGCCTGTTGGCCGCGTTGGCGGTGGTTGTGATCGCCTGTCCCTGCGCTTTGGGACTCGCCACGCCGATGGCGCTTTGGTCCGCGGTCGGGCAGGCGGCTCGTCGGCAAATCCTGCTGCGCGACGCCGATTGCCTCGACCGTTTGGCTCGCGTTCGCCTGTTTGGTTTCGACAAAACGGGGACGCTCACGACGGGCGAACCGCGAGTCGGCTCGGTGGTCGCGTTCCCGGGCAGCCAGCCCGAGGAAGTGCTGGCCGCCGCCGCCGCT
>JBIKVL010000418.1:0-4788 GCA_044356875.1 Pirellulaceae bacterium
GTGGTGGAGGTGGCGTTGGGGTGGACAGCGGCGTCTCTGCCGCTGCTTCTAATCCTAGGATACAGGCGAGCGTCAGGCCGTCAGCGATCAAGAGGATCAGAAAGGCGATTCCTATCGCGCGCAACATGCCGGTTGCGACGGCGTCGGCGACCGACTCGGCCAATAAAAACATCGCCATGACGACGGCGAACGCCACCGTTAACGTCGGCAATCCGGCCGCGAGCACGCCGACGACGCGGCGCCGTGGCGAACCATCGCCAACGAGGCTCCAACGGCGCCGATCCCCGCCGGCGAAACCCTGGCCGCATGAAAGGCCATCGCCGCCGAGTTCGCGGCGGGCTGCGGGCGGGTCGCGAGAATCGGTCATGACGGCCACGAGACGGTCTGAAGTTGGACGCGGAATGAAGCGACTTTAACGACTGGGAGGCTTGTGCCGCCTGTCGCTCGAATTGTGGGATCGTTCGCGCGGTCTGTCAACTTCCACACCGCTCGCCGTGAAGAACCGCCATGCGCCGGGACCGGCCGACGTTTCGTTGACGCACTCGCGGAATCCGTCACAATGCGCACGTCCCATCACAAACCGAACGGGAGGATCGCCGGATGCGTGCCCGAATCCTAAGAATGACGATCGCAGTGATCGCAACGATCGCGGCGGTGGCGGCAGCGAACCGGGCGGCGACGGCCGACACGATCACGCTGCGCAACGGCCTTCAGGTCCGCGGCAGTGTCGGGAAGATCGCCTCGATCCACGAGAACCCTCTGACGCCCAATGCCGATCCGACCGCGCCGACGCCAGTCGTGTTCGTGGACGACCAACTGCGGCGAACCTACTTTCCGGGCCGTCAGGTGCGCGCGGACGGCTATGTCGCGGAAAACCCGGTGTACGAGCGGATTCGGATTGAAAAGCGGGTCGCGAACGGCACCAAACGCATCGGAGCGGTGGGGCCGGTGATTCGCATCGCGCCGTTCGACGAGTTCGGCAATCGCATCTACACGATGCAGACGGGCCAAGGGCCGCTGTCGGTCGTTCAGGGAATCACGGAAGTTTCGCCGCTGTACTGCAAAATCGAGGGATTGGCGGTCGAGGGGCCATTGCAGTGGGACATGCGGGTGTCGACGAACGCGATCCCGCGGGAGGTGCTGAGCAAGGTGCTGCGGCGCCAAATCAACAGCGAAAACCCCGACGAACGCTTGCGAATCGTCCGGCTCTTCACGCAAGCCGAACGCTACGAGGACGCCCGCCAGGAGCTCGCCGAGTTAATCCGCGAGTTCCCCGCGTTGGCCGGATTCGCGAAGCAGGAACGGGAACTGTTGCAACTGAGCGCTGGCCGGTTGTTGCAAGAAGTCGAATTGCGCCGGACGGTCGGACAACATCGGTTGGCGATCGAGCTCCTGCGGGATTTTCCCACTCAGGGCATCGCCGGCGAAACACTGGTCAAAGTCCGCGAGACGCTGCAGGAATACGAAGAGCGTTTCCAGCAAGGCAAGCAAGGCGTCGAGGCGCTGGCCAAAATGGTCGGCCAGTTGGAAGACGGCGCCCGACGGGCGCGGATCGAAGCCCTCGCCGGCGAAATCCAGCTTGAAATGAATTTCAACACGCTGCCGCGATTCGCCGACTTCCTGCGGTTGGCCGGCGCCGAAGAACTGTCCCGGGAACAGAAGATTTCGCTGGCCCTTAGCGGCTGGTTGCTCGGCCCCGGCGCCGCGACCGACAACTTGTCGGTCAGCCTGTCGCTCGCCGAGATCCGCGATCTCGCGAAACGCTATCTGCGAACGCGCGAGCCGGGCGAACGCCGCGAAATCCTCGACGCGCTGCTCAGCAAGGAAGGGGCCACGCCCGCCAACATGGCGAAACTGCTCGCCCACATGAAGCCGCCGCTCGACCCGCCCACGCCCGCTTCCGGCGCCGCCGACGAGAATGCGGTCGATCCGCCAGCGGCTGATGGCAAAGCGGCCGATGGCAAAGCGGCTGATGGCAAAGCGGCTGATGGCAAAGCGGCCGATGGCAAAGCGGCTGATGGCAAAGCGGCTGGCAAGGGCGCTGAGGGCGACATGTTGAGGGCGAATCCAGGCCAGTTCGAGGTTCGGATTCCTGGCGTCGCCGATCAGGCCGAGTTCGTCTACCACGTTCAGGTTCCGCCCGAGTACGACCCGTATCGCCGCTATCCGTGCGTGGTGACGTTGGGCAATCCGAGCCTTGCGCCAGCGCAACAGATGTTGTGGTGGACCGGCCGTTACGATCCCAAACTGAAGATGCCGGTCGGCCAGGCGTCCCGGCATGGCTACATCGTGATCGCCCCGGACTGGCGGCGGGAACATCAGACCCGCTACGAGTATTCAGCGCGCGAACACGCCGCCGTGCTGCATTCGCTCCGCGACGCCATGCGGCGGTTTTCGATCGACAGCGACCGCGTTTTCCTCAGCGGCCATTCGGCCGGTGGCGACGCCGTGTGGGACATCGCGTTCGCGCATCCCGATCTCTGGGCCGGCATCATCCCGATCGTCGCCACCGCCGATAAGTACGTCGGACGTTACTGGGGCAACGGGCGTTACGTCCCGATGTACTTCGTGATGGGCGAACTGGACGGCGATCGCATGAAACGCAACGCCGAGCAATTCGATCGCTACATGAAGTTCACCGGCTTCGATGTGATGGTGACCGAGTATCTTGGCCGCGGCCACGAGCATTTCCAGGAGGACCAGTTGCGGATTTTCGAGTGGATGCGTCTGCATCAACGCGAGTTTTTCCCGCGCGAGTTCCAATGCCAGTCGCTGCGGCCGTGGGACAATTTTTTCTGGTACGTGGAATTCCGCGAGTTTCCCGCGCGAACGATGGTCGTCCCCGCCAACTGGCCGCCGCCACGCAACACAAGCGCCGCGACCTTCAGCGGCAAGCTGACCGAAAACAACGGCGTGAATGTCGACCAGGGCGGAGCGAAGACCACCGTTTGGCTGGCTCCGGAGATGGTCGATTTCAACCGCCGAATCCAGATAAACGGCAAAGGCGTCATGGTCACGCCTTCGTTGGAAACGATGCTGGAAGATGTGCGGACCCGCGGCGACCGGCAGCATCCTTTCTGGGCTAAAGTCCCTCTGTGATCGCTGTCCTCGTCGCTCCGCACCTCACCGGCCGCCCACCACCACATGCCATTCCGCATACTGGCACTCCGTGCATCGGCACTCCGCGTACTGGCACTCCGCGTACTGGCACTCCACTTACTGGCATACCGCGCGTTGGGACTCGACACGGCCCCAAGTCCGCTCGCGCCGCTGCCGTCGCGTCGTCTTCAGTCGCCGCTGGTGCTGTCGCGGCGCGGATGGTGGCCGCTCGCATGGGCACTCGTGTCAGCGGTGGGGCTGCCATCGTCAACGCCGACGGCGCATGCTGAATCGCCGTCGCTCGAACACTCCTTCGTATTCCGGTTCGCGCCGCCCTCGATGCCTTATCCGGTGGCGCGGCGCGAGACGCAAATCGATCTGTACCACGGCGTCGCGATCGCCGATCCGTACCGGTGGCTCGAATCTCCCGCCACGGCGGAAACTCGCGATTTCATCCGCGCGCAGAACGAACTCACACAGCGTTTCCTGGCGGCCACCTCCGAGCGGCAGCGCACACGACAGTGGATACGCCGCCGACTCGAAACGCTTGCGAGCCACGAAGCGGCCAGCTTGCCTACGCGCCGTGGCGGCCGCTTGTACTACCTCAGCAATCAAACGGGCGGCGCCCAGCCGGTCCTGATGAGTCGCCGGGAAGGCGAAACGCACGCCAGCGTGGTGCTCGACCCAGGCCGACTGTGGGACGTCGCCGACGACAGTGCGGCTCGCGGCCTCGGTCCGCCGAACTCGCCGGAAAGTTCGACGCGCGCCGGCGAGGGAGCGTTGTCGCTGTCGGGTTGGCGAGTCAGCCAGGATGGCCATTACCTGGCGTACGGGGTGCGTCGCCGCGGCGCCGATCGCCGGGAGATCCGTGTTCGCGACCTTTGGACCCAGCGCGACCTGCCTGACCGCCTGCGGGATGCGCCCTACTCCGATCTGATTTGGGCGGACGACCAACGCGGTTTTTACTACTGTCGAGTCGACTCGGATGGCCGCCACGCCGTCTGCTGGCATCGCGTCGGCGATCAGCAAGCCGACGACATGCGGATTTGGGAAACTTCCGCGCGCACCGACCTGTGGCTCGACTGCGCCCTCGCCGATGATGCGGCCCAAGTGGTGATCCGCGAGTCGACCGGACTGGACCGCAATCATCGCGTGTTCGTGGTGGACCGCCGCCGCCCCGACGCGCCGGTTCGCCAGTTGTTCGCCGGTCTCGACGCGCAGTTCCAGTTTGTCGGCGGCCAACACGGGACGCTGTGGTTCACCACCGATTGGGAAGCTCCGAGCGGGCGACTCATCGCGGTGGATCTCGCCGCAACGCCGCCATCGGACTTGTCGTCGCGAACTGCGGCGATCGCGGACGCCGCCTCGCCGTGTTCGCTGCGGACTGTCGTCCCCGCGTCCACCTTGACGCTGCGGGAAGCGAACCTGGTCGGCGGGAAGCTCGTGTTGCGTTATCTGCATGACGCGGCATCACGGGTCTTCGTGCATCATTTGAGCGGCGAGCGGGCCTATGAGCTCAAGTTCGCCGAGCCCGGGACGGTCGTGGGCCTGGACGGACAAGGAGACGATTCGCACACGTACTTCGCGTACTCGACCTATACCAAGGCTCCGGCCGTTTATCGGTTGGAAGTGGCCTCGGGCCGCTGCGAACTGCTCCATCGCCCACGGGTTCCGTTTTCAGCGGGAGAC
>JBIKVL010000419.1:0-4782 GCA_044356875.1 Pirellulaceae bacterium
TGACGGGCCCCGGATTGTGGGGTGAGTAGTTTCTCAGCGAACCGGCCACGCGTCAAGAAACCGCCTTGCCCCGAAGGGCAAAACAGGTTAGCCCAGGGCAGAGCGACGCGGCGCAGCCGCGGAGCGCCGCCCTGGGTTATCGGACACACCCGAAATCCGTCGCCCTGACGGGGCAAATCAGACTGGCGGCTTCGTCTCAATCTCGCAATTCGCAGCATCGGTTAGCACTAATCGCATTCGAGTAGTGCTACTGTAGATTCCAGACGTTCGTTTTATTCGCGGCTTCTCTTTTGGGAAGCGATTCTTCGATCGCTGCTTAGCCGCCGAACTCGGGACGGCGCCGTCCGAGTTGGGATTGGAGTCGCTGGACGATGCTGCTGTGCATCTGGCTGACACGGCTTTCGCTCAGATCGAGCGTCGCTCCGATCTCCTTCATCGTCAATTCTTCGTAGTAATAAAGAATGATGATGAGTCGTTCATTGCGGTTAAGGCCCTTGGTGACGAGCCGCATCAGGTCCGACTTCTGGACACGGCGGGTGGGATCCTCGCCCTTTTTGTCCTCGAGAATGTCGATTTCGCGGACATCCTTATAACTGTCCGTTTCATACCATTTCTTATTGAGGCTGATCAAATTGACCGCGTTGGCCTCGATGATCATCCGTTCGAGCTCGGGGAGCGGTATCTGCAACTGCTCGGCCAACTCCTGCTCGGTGGGATGCCGTCCGAGTTTGGCTTCGAGCGTCTTCGTGGCTTCGCCGAGCTTGCTGGCCTTGGAGCGGACGAGCCGTGGGACCCAGTCCATGGTGCGGAGTTCGTCGAGCATGGCGCCGCGGATGCGGGGCACGCAGTAGGTCTCGAACTTTACCCCGCGGGTCATGTCGAACGCGTCGATGGCGTCCATGAGGCCGAAAACGCCCGCCGATACCAGGTCGTCCAGTTCGACGCCCTCCGGCAACCGTGCCCAGATGCGTTCGCCGTTGTATTTGACCAGTGGCAAATACTGTTCGACCAAGCGGTTCCGCAGCTCCTGGTTTCCGGGATCGGCTTTATACTCCCGCCAAACGTTCTCGATGTCCTCGGCAGATGCCAGGGTGGTCGCCATGCGCTCCTCCGTGAGTGCTGCGTCGTCCGTCCTGGACGACGCTCGGTAGTCGAATTCGCTCTTTTTTATTCCCGGCCGTCAAACATCAGCCAAAGGCCGCAAATTAACGTTCGGGTCAAAGCCGCAGCGTCTCATTATCATCGGATTCTTAACCTTTCGAATTCAGGATTCCCGGGGATTTTTAGCCGTCGCGTTCAGGCGACGACTTGCCGTCCCCGCCAGTTTCCGTTGCTGTCATCGCCCAAGGTGTTACTTGGCGAGCCGATAGGCGACTCCGCCAGAAGAGCGGCGGCGATTTGGGAAAACGCGATCGACGCGCTGCTCTCCGCCGCCCATGCCACCACCGGTTTGCGCTGCTCGGCGGCCGCTGGAACGCGGGCGTCGGCCGGCACATGGCCAGCGAGACGAAGTTCACCGCCCAGGAACCGTTGGCAGGCCTGTTCGATGCGGCCATGCACGTCGAGCGCTTCTTGACGGCTGTTGGCGTGGCTTACCAAGAGACAGGGGGGCTGCCGCGGTGGATCGTCGACTAGCCGCTTGAGCCCCGCGTAGGCGTCCATCACGGCCAAGCTGTCAGGAGTCGTCACCATGACCGAGACATCAGCCGCCAGCCAAAGCCGTCGCAGCAATAGGCTGGGGCCTTGGCCGGCGTCGAGCACCGCCCATTCGGCGTGGCGCCCAAGGCTGCTCAACTGCCTGAGCAATCGCGACGCCGCGCGCTCCGAAAATAGTTCGTCGGGATTGCCGCCGACCGCGGTGGCCGCGGGCGTGCCGAGGGCGAACGGCGCGCGGCGCGTTGGCGCCCAAACTCCGGGAACCACTTGGATACCGGCGGGGCCGCGGACCAGCACCTCATGGATGTCGCGGCGGGCCGCCAAAACATCGGCCAAGCCCTGTTGTTCATCCAGACCGCAAAGCGACGCGACCCCAGCGCGATGCGGGTCGGCGTCGACCAGCACGACTCGCGCGCCGTGATCCGCCAGGGCGACCGCCAAGTTCACTGCCGCCGTGGTGGCTCCAACGCCTCCCTTAGCGCCGGCGATCACGAGGAGCCGCGGTCGATGTTCGACATTCGCAACGGCGACGCGTGTTTCCGCAAGCACCAGTTTTCGAAGTTCAGCCGCTTGATCGCTCATGGCGTCGACACTCCTCCAGCCCATGGCGGTGTGGACGACGCGCGGTTTCCCAGAAGGACTTGGCGGGCGAAACGCTGGGCGTCCGCCACTTCAATGTCATCGGGAACGTTCTGGCCATGCGTGACATAACTCAATCGTTGGCCAGACCGCTGCAGCCAGGAGTAGGCGGGGCCGAGCGTCGCCGCTTCATCGAGTTTCGTGAGCAGCAGCGAGGTGACTCCCGCCGGCGCGAAACGCTCGGAGGCTTGCCGCAACGGTCCGGAGCCCGAGGCGGCGCTGAGCACGAGATGCACTTCGTCCGCCCGCGCCTCTTCGAGTATCGACTTCAATTCCTGGATCCGCACTTCATCCCGTGGGCTTCGGCCCGCCGTATCGAGCAACACCAGGTCGCAGTCGCCGAGCCGTTCCAATGCCCGCCCCATATCGCCGGCAGTCGAAACGACTTCCATCGGCAAATCGATGATTTCCGCGTAAGTGCGCAGTTGTTGCACCGCCGCGATGCGATAGGTGTCGACCGTGACCAAGCCCACTCGACGCCGCTCCCGCAACCGGAAGTTCGCCGCTAGCTTGGCGAGCGTTGTCGTTTTGCCGACGCCCGTCGGCCCGACGAGCGCCACGACACGACGACGGCCGGGTTCGCAAGCGATCGGGCCGGAGGTCGGAATCCGCGACTCCATCACGCCGACCAGACGCGCCTTCAGCATCGAGGGGTCGTCCCCGGGAAACTCGCCGGAGATTCCCCGCGCCTCTTCAATCAGGTCGCGCGCCAGTTCATCCCCCAGTTCCGCATCGAGCAAGTCGACGAACAGATCGAACACCGAGGCCGGCATTCGAGATTCCATCCGTGGACTCTGGCAAAGCTCGTCGAGCATGGGCCATTGGCGAGTTGGCACGGGAGACAACGCGCGCCGTCGCGCGCCGTCGCCGGCCGCCTTGGCAATTTCTCTGTTCGGCCTAAGCTCGCGAACCGGTTGCGATGGAACGGGCGTCGGCGCCGGTGAAATGGAGCTCGCAAACTTCGGCGCGACATCCCGAGCAAATTGCGGCGCCATGTCTGACGAACTGGCCAAGGGACTGGTCGCTGGACTAATCGCTGGACTAATCGCTGGACTGGTCGCTGGACTGGTCGCTGGACTGGCTACCGGACTGTCAATGGAACTGGGCGGAGGAAAACCGGGAGTATCTCGGGGAATGCGGGGTGGCACGGCCACATCGGTGGCTGCGGTGACTTCGATCTGCCAATGTCCACGGAGCCGTTGCCACAGGCTGCCGGCGACCTCGCGGGCGCGGAGCACGGCGGCGTCGGGGCCGAGTTCCTGGCGGACGAGTTGCAGGGCTTCCTGCAGCGTTGCCGCGCGATAGGTTTTTATTTCCATCATCGATCGCTCCCCGGCTTACGAAGCCGGTATCGCTTGGCGGTTCGAAGCCGCGCGCCAACCCGCGTCCGCGTTCCGGCCCGCCGGGTCCGCGACAACGCCTACCGATTCCAACTGCGTGTCGCGTGTTACCTCCCGATAACTCAACACCGCCAGACGCGGCAACCGCGCCGCCGTCAACTGTTTCACAATCGCGCGTACCGCGGGACTGGCGAGCACCACGGGAGGCCGCCTGAGCCGTGCCAGCTTCGGCAATTCCGCGGCGATCCCATCACACAACGCATCCACCCAAGTCGGTTGCCAGCGCCACACGCCCGCCTCGCTATCCCGGCGGGCAGCCGCCAGCCGATCCTCCAGCTCCGGATCCAACGCCACCACGAACAGTCGCTGTTCCCGATCCCGGTAACGCGCACTGAGCGTTCGCGCCAATCGCTCCCGAACGTGCTCGACAAGCACCGTCGGGTCGGTAGTGCGCGGAGCGTAATCGCCAAGCGTCTCCAGAATCAATGCCAATTGCCGAATCGGAACTTCCTCGCGGAGAAGCATCCGCAATACCTGCTGCAGGTCGGCGAGCCGCAATTGATTGGGGATCAGATCGTCGACCACGGCCGGCGCCGTCCGCCGCAATTCCTCGAGCAAGTGTTTCACCGCGTCCCGCGTCAACAGTTCGTCGGCATGTTGCCGGGCGACCTCCAGCAGGTGTCCGGCGACCAAGGACGCTGGATCCTGCACGGCGTACCCCAACGCCTCGGCCCGTTCGCGGTCTGCCGCCTCGACCCAGTACGCTGGCCGGCGCGAAACCGGATCCACCACCGCTGTTTCGGCCAGCGGTTCCAAATCCAATCCGGGATCGACCGCCAACAGCTGATCGGGATGCAAGCTCCCCTGAGCCACGACATTGTGGGCTAACCGCAATCGATAGCCGCGTTCATCCAGCCGCAGGTTGTCGCGAATCCGGACCTTGGGAAGAATCAGGCCCACCTCGGCCGCGACGCGTTGGCGAACAGCCGTCACCCTCCGCAACAAATCGCCGCCGCGCGCCGTGTCCGCCATCTTCAGTAGCCGCAAACCGAGCTCGATCTCCAGCGGATCGACGGCGAGAAAGTCCTCAACGCGGTCCTCGCGCGTCCGCGCTGTGTCCGCTCGTCCACTGTCCCGAACCGCCTCG
>JBIKVL010000420.1:0-4778 GCA_044356875.1 Pirellulaceae bacterium
GCCCCTGCCGCCTGACCATTTACTCGGGTAAAGAGCGGTCGGGCAAAGAGCGCAAGGCGAACGTCGTTCTCCCCGCCGTCGCGGGCCAAGTCACCGGCAGTTGGCAGCCCGACGGCCAACGCTGGTTCGTGGAAGGAATCGCCGATCTGCCCGCCGGTCGCATCACCTTGCGGCTCGAACATCCCCAGTTCTTTCCCCATATCGACAAATGGCTGCTCGCCCCAGCCCTCGCGGACGATCCGACGCTGGCCGCCTTTACAACCAACACCGCCGCGACCAACACGGCCGCGACCAACACGGCCGCGACCAACACCGCCGCGACGAGCGCCGCCACCGCGAGCGCCGCCAACGCTAGCGCCGCCGCGACGGACGACTCCCCGCCGCTCGACGCCGACTTGCTCACGCAATGGACGGCCTACTTGGCGAAGCATCGCCAGGATGCGCGGTATATCGACGAATCGCCGCTGGGCGTCTGGATCGCGCTCGCCCTTCAACGCGACGCCGCCTTGATCAAGGGCGACAAGGCGCGTGACTGGGCCAAGAAACTCGGCGTCGAGCCGACGTCACCCGCCACCGCTACGGCGACCGCATCCCCTCCACTTCAGAAGTTCGATCTCGTCGAACTCGCCCAGCGTTACCGCCAACTTTGGCGGGAATCGGCTGACGCTCGCCGTGCGCTCGAAGACGCCCAGGGGCCGTTCGCGAAGCCGAAGAATATCGAGCAATCGTTCACGGAGGCGACGCGAAAACAGTTGGCCGCGTTGCGGGACGAAGCGGTGGCCATCGAGAAAGCGATGCCGGCGGTTCCCGAGGCGATGGCCGTCGCCGACGACAAGCCGACCGAACTGCGCATCCACTTTCGCGGCAGTCATCTGACGTTGGGCGAGGAGGTGCCGCGTCGGTTTTTGCGAGTCGTGCCGGCCGAGTTGGCTCCGAGCGACTCGATTTCGTCGAGTGGCAGTGGGCGGCTGGAACTGGCGCGGTGGATCACTCGTCCCGCTCATCCGCTCACGCCGCGAGTCATCGCGAACCGCGTGTGGCTGTGGCATTTTGGCCTGGCGCTGGCTCGCTCGCCGGATAACTTCGGTCTGCTCGGCGAAAAACCAACGCATCCCGAACTGCTCGACTGGCTCGCGGCCGAACTGCCGCGACGCGATTGGAGCTTGAAATCGCTCCATCGTGAAATCGCGCTCTCGGCAACCTACGGGATGAGCACCGCGTATCGCGAAGCGGCGGACGCCGCCGATCCGGAAAACCGCTTGCTGTGGCGCGTGCCGCGACGACGGCTGTCGGCGGAGGAGATCCGGGACTCGCTGCTCGCCGTATCCAATAGGATGGATCGTCGCATGGGTGGAACCTATCTTCCCACGCCGAATCGGCAGTACGTCACCAGCACCGCGAATGTGAATCCCGCGATTTACGATCTCACGGCCCGCTCGGTCTACGTGCCGGTCGTTCGCAGCGCGCTCTACGAAGTTTTCCAGGCGTTCGACTTCGCCGACCCCAGCGTGCTCGCCGGCCAACGGGACGCCACCACGGTCGCGCCGCAAGCGCTCTTCATGATGAACAGCAAGCTGACGGCCGAAGCCAGCCAAGGCGTCGCCGAACAGTTGCTCGCGATACCCAACGTCGACGACAACGAACGGATCACGCGTCTGTTCGAGCTCGCCTACGCCAGGCCGCCACGCACGGGCGAACGCGAACGTGTCACGGCGTTCCTCGAACGCTACCTGGAAGCGACACGCGCCGCGGACGACGGTGTGACGCAGACTGGCGCGCCGCAGGCCAACGCGAGAAATGCTACGGAAGCCCGGCGCCTACCTGCCTGGCGGGCGTTGACGCGCGCGGTGCTCGCGGCGAATGAATTCATTTATCTCGACTGACGGGAGGACTCGACGATGAACCATGCTTGCCGGCGTTTTTCGCCAGTGGTCACGCGACGCGCGATGCTGCAGACGTCAGCGGCCGGTTTCGGCGGGCTGGCGCTGGCCGCGTTGATGAACGACGCGGCGGGCGGCGCGGAGCCGTCGGATCGTTCCCTTCCCAGCGACTCGGCGCCCGCCGGTCCCTTGGCGCCGAAGCCGCCCCATTTCCCGGCGAAAGCGAAGCGGGTCATTTTCGTGTTCATGCACGGCGGCCCGAGCCAAGTGGACACGTTCGATTACAAGCCGCTGCTGGAACGCGATGATGGCAAGCCGCTGCCGTTCGACAAGCCGCGCGTGGTTTCGTCGCAAACCGGCAACTTGCTGAAGTCGCCCTGGAAGTTCCATCAGTATGGACAGAGCGGTGCTTGGGTAAGCGATCTGTTTCCCCACGTGGCAAAGCACGTCGACGACCTCTGCATCATCAACGGCATGTGGGGCAGCAATTCGCGCCACGGCGCGGCGTTGCTCGAGCTCCACACGGGCAGCGATACGTTCGTGCGCCCGAGCATGGGCTCGTGGATCAACTATGGCCTGGGGACGGAAAACCAAAATCTGCCAGGGTTCATCACCGTCTGTCCGACGCTGACCCACGGCGGCGTGAACGCGTACAGTTCCGCTTTCCTCCCGGCTGTGTACCAGGGAACGCCGATCGGCAACGCGAGCATTCCGGCGGACAAAGCGAAGATTCCGTTCATCGCGTCGGCCGACAATACGCCAGCCAGCCTGCAGCGGCTGGAACTCGATTTGGCCAATTCGCTGAGCGCCGACCAGCTGTCGATGACGGGGCCGGATTCGGCGTTGGAAGCCCGCATTCGATCGTTCGAACTCGCCTATCAGCTTCAAACCGCCGCGCCGGAGCTGCAGAGCGTCGACGGCGAGACGGAAGCCACTCAGCGAATGTATGGGCTCGACAAACCGCAGACCAGGAACTTCGGGCGACAATGCCTGATGGCCCGACGGTTCGCCGAACGCGGCGTGCGTTTCGTGCAAATCTCGCACAGTTACAAATGGGATCAACACGGCAATCTGCGGGCCGACCATGGCCGGAACGCCATGGAAGTCGATCAACCGATCGCCGCGTTGCTCACCGACCTCAAACAACGTGGACTGCTCGACGACACCCTAGTGCTGTGGGGCGGAGAGTTTGGACGGACGCCAGTGGCCCAGGGTGGCGATGGCCGCGACCACAACCCGCAGGGATACACGATGTGGCTGGCGGGCGGCGGCATTCGCCCGGGCATTCGCCATGGCGCCACGGACGACTACGGCTACTACGCGGTCGAGAACAAAGTGCATTTGCACGACTTGCACGCGACAATGTTGCATCTGTTGGGCCTCGATCATCTTCGTTTGACGTACCGATTCGCCGGCCGCGATTTCCGGCTCACCGATGTCCATGGGGAGGTCGTGCGGGAGATCCTCGCCGATCCACGCGCATGAGTTGGCTGGCGCTCGATATTGGCGGCGCGAATCTGAAAGTCGCCGATGGACGTGGTTATGCAAGCGCGTGCGTGTTTCCCCTGTGGAAGCAGTTGCCCCAATTGGCTTCCGAGCTTCGCGCGCTGATCGCCGAAGCGCCAGCGGCAGACCACCTCGCGGTCACGATGACCGGCGAATTAGCCGACTGTTTTGAAACCCGCTCGGAAGGTGTGCGCCGCATCCTGGAAGCGGTCGCGGAGGCGGCAGGTGGACGGCACACACGCGTGTACTTGGTCGATGGCCGGCTCGTCTCCCCTACGGTCGCGATCACTCATCCGCTGCTTGCGGCCGCTTCGAACTGGCATGCGCTGGCAGCCTACGCAGCCCGGTTCGTCCAGGGCCGGCCCGCCATTCTGCTCGATATCGGCTCGACAACCTGCGATATCGTGCCGATTGTGGGCGGCCGTCCCGCCGCTCGCGGCTTGGACGACATGCACCGATTGCTCGCCGGCGAACTGGTCTACACCGGCGTGGAACGCAGTCCGGTTTGTGCCGTCGTCCGCGAGCTGCCTTACGGTAGCGGCGAGTGTCCCGTGGCGCAGGAACTGTTCGCCACCACGCGCGACGCTTACCTGATTTTGCGTGGGCTTCCGGAAGACCCGAACGACCATCACACGGCCGATGGTCGACCCGCAACGCGTGCGGCAGCCCGAGCAAGGCTCGCGCGAATGCTGTGCGCCGACACGGATTCGTTTTCGGACGAGGATGCCTGGATCGCGGCTGACGCGATCGCCGCGACGCAAGCCGAACATATCGCGAAAGCGATGGATCGAGTGGCTGGCGCCATGCAGTCGCCTCCCGAACTCCTCGTGGTAAGCGGCCATGGCGAAGCGCTCGTCGAACGCGTGCTTTCGGCGTTCAGCGCCGTTTTGCCAGTGGTGTCGCTATCGGAACTGGTCGGAACGCTGGTCGCGCGGTGCGGCCCCGCCCATGCGCTCGCCACGCTCGCCCGTGAGCGGTCGGTGCCCGGTCATTCGAGCCATTCGTAAAGGTCGAGCCTTCCCGAGTCGGGATACGAACCTTTGCCAATGGTCTGGGCTAGCAGGAAGCGGCGACCCTCCGGATGCACGGCCATCGCCGTGCATGGTCCCGCAGTCGCGATCGCGACGCTGGTGTCGAGCGGCACGGATTGTGGCGCCGGTGGAGCGGGCGGCGCCGAGTCCTTCGCCTTCGCATTAGGTTTCGCGCCGCCTTGCGCGTCGTTGGCTTTCGCGCCGGCCTGGGACTCGGCGTTCGCGGCGCTCTTTCCGTCGGCCGAGTTCGACTCGGCGGCAGTCTTCGACTCGGCGATGGTGTTCGTGGCCAGCTTCCAAAAGCGGCACTCGCCTTTGCCGATGTCGCCGCCGACCAGCGTTAGACAACCGGCCGGTTGGA
>JBIKVL010000421.1:0-4762 GCA_044356875.1 Pirellulaceae bacterium
ACAAAGCTACCTACGTCCCTGCCCCGCACATTGCATTGTATGGTGATCCGCCGCTGGCCCTGTTCCCGCGAGATCAATCGGGGCCCGTTCACGACGCGGATATCCGTCAGACGGGATAACGGAATCTTCTCGCCGCTCGGCGCGCTGACCGTGATCGCGCCGATCACGTCGGGGCTCGAACGAACCGAGTCCGCCAGGCGGATCGTCAGCGGGAACGGAATCGGTCCCTCGATGACTTCGCCCACCTGTTTGCTGCCGAGCGATTCGACAATGTCCAGGATTGTTTGTGCGGGAATGCCGTAGCGGGCGATTTGGTCCTGCTTGATCGCGATTTGCAGGATTGGCTGGCCCAGCATCTGTTCGACCGTCAAATCAGCGCAACCAGGCACGTCCCGGAGAACGCTTTCCAAGCTCCGCGCGGTGCCAATCAACGTGTCGAACTCGGCGCCGAACAATTTTAACGCGACATCCGCGCGTACTCCGGAAACCATTTCGTTGATACGCTGCTCGATTGGCTGGGTAAACCAGATCGTTTGTCCGGGATAGTCCGCCACCGTCTTCTCCATCAGACCGACCAGCTCCGCCTGGGTTTTCGCCTGTTTCCAGCGTTCTCGCGGATACAGCTTCACGAACAGATCGGTCATTTCCACAGTGCTGGCGTCGGTGGGCACCTCCGGCGATCCAACGCGGCTCCAGCAGATTTCCACCTCGTCGGGAAACTGTTTCAGCAAATCGGCCTCCATCCGCTGGTTCATCCGCAGCGATTCGTCCAGGCTGGTGCCTGGCGGGCGAACGATTCCAATGACGATCGAGCCTTCCGAAAGCCGCGGCACAAACTCGGAGCCCAGCCGGCTGGCGATCGCTCCCGTGCCGGCGATAACCACAAGACATGCCGCCACGATTGGCCACCGGGCATTCAAGGATAGTCGCAAGAGAGGGGAGTACATCCAGCGGAGGGCGCGGACGACAAAGACATCCTCCTCTTTCATGTTTTTCGGGAGACAGAGGCTGGCGAGCACGGGGGTGACGGTGAGCGAACAGATCAACGAGCCGGCCAAAATGAAAATCACCGTCAACGCCATCGGGCGGAACATTTTTCCTTCCACCCCTTCCAGCGTCAAAATCGGGATATAAACGATCATGATGATCAACTGTCCGAAGACGGTTGGAGTCCGCACTTCGATCGCGGCGTCCCGAATGATCCTCAATCGATCGGAGATCGACGCGGGCACGGCGTGCCCCAAACGCTTCACGACGTTTTCGACGACGACCACCGAGCTGTCGACGACGACTCCGAAGTCGATCGCCCCAAGGCTCAACAGCGAGCCGGCGATGCCCACCGACCACATGCCGCAGAAGCCGAACAGCATTGAGAGAGGGATCGCCGCCGCGCAAATCAGCCCGGCGCGTAGGTTGCCGAGAAAGATAAATAGCAGCAGAACGACGAGCGTCGCGCCTTCGAGCAGGTTGTTTTTCACCGTCGCGATGACGCGGTCGACCAGTTCGGTTCGATCGTAGGCGACAGTGACGCGAGCCGTATCGGGCAACTTGGGGCGGACCTCGTCGAGACGCTCAGCGACCCGGCGGGTGACATCGTAGCTGTTTTGGCCCATGAGCATGAAACACAGGCCCAAAACGACTTCGCCCTGCTGGATTTTCGTGGGGTCTTGCAAATCCCGTAGGCTCGCGGTCACCGCTCCGGCGCGTATCGCGTGGCCGATCTGGATTTCGGCGACGTCTTTCACGCGGATCGGCACGCCGTCCCGCGCCGTGAGCACGATGTTTTCAATCTGGCCCACGGTGGCGGTGCGGCCCAGGCCGTGAACGAGCAACATACTGCCGGCCTGTTCGATGCTGCCTCCGCCCACATTGGCATTATTGGCGCGCACCGCTTCGATGACTTGTTGAAACGTCAATCCGTGGGTGACCAACCGCGTCGGATCGACACGCACCTGGTATTGGCGCTCGAGGCCGCCCCACGAATTCACCTCCGCCGTGCCCGCCACGGTCCGCATCGGCGGCTTGATCGTCCAGTCATGCAGCGTTCGGAGCGACATAAGGTCGCCGTCGGACGGCGAGACCACATAGTGATAGACCTCGCCCAGGCCGGTCGACACCGGCCCCATTTCCGGCTGTTCCACCCCTGGCGGCATCTTCACCGAACCCAACCGCTCGTAGATGAGTTGCCGGGCGAAATAGATGTCGGTGCCATCACGGAATGTCACGACGACTTGGGACAGCCCGAACAGCGAGATCGAACGCACTTCGACCAGCCCCGGCAGGCCGCCCATCGCCATCTCGATCGGAATCGTGATCTGCCGCTCGATTTCTTCCGGAACCAACGACGCGGCGCGGGCGTTGATTTGCACCTGCACGGGCGTGGTGTCGGGAAAGGCGTCGACATTGATCGAACGCATCGCCAGGAAGCCGACAACGACGAGCAACCCCGAAGCGAGCATGACCAGCAGCCGATGTCGCAAAGACCAACCAATCAGATTGCTTAGCATGGCATCTCAGGTGTGTCACAAATGTTGCAATCGCGCCACTACTATCGATCGATGGGCTTTGTTATCGAACCCATCCGTTTCATCCGTGCCATCCGTGGTTCGTTGACACGCCCACAAGAGATCGTGTCGAGCTACGCTCGTTGAGGCACCGTCGAGTTGATTTAGCAAAGGGCAATTTCCGTCGCTGCCGTTTACTGCTTTAAAGCGACGATCGACATTTCGGATTTGACCAAGTGGCTGCCGGCGGCCGCGATGGTCGCGCCATCGGACAGTCCCGCGAGCACCTCCGTGAGGCCGGCGGCCACCACGCCAGGAACGATCGTCTGGCGGCGGAACTCGCCTCTTTCAAGCACGAAGACGAAATGCTCCTTGCCGTCGAAGTGGACCCCGTCGTTGGGCACCACCACCGCGACCGGATCGCGGCGGGTTACGATCGCGCCTGTGCCGAAGGTGTTGGCGCGTAGCAGACGCTGTTGGCGATAGGGGTGGACGGCCTGTGCGGTCGCGACGCTGGCCACCGACGTGTCGGCGGTCGCGGGCGTGGCGAGAACCGCGTCGGCGATCAGCGGATTGACGACCTCGGCGCGGACTTGCAACGTGCGGGACTGCTCGTTGACGGCGGTGCTAATCCAGTCGATATCGCCGGTTATCTTGCCGGCCACGCCGTCGGCTTGGAACTGAACTTCCTGGCCGATTCGCACGGTGCTGGCGTCCTCTTTCCGCACCTCCAAGGTCAACCACATCCGGCTGACATCGGCGATGACGAAGTGGGAATCGTTGGGCGAGACGGTTTCGCCGACCGTGATTTCGCGTCCGATCACGACACCGTCGAACGGGGCGATGATCGGCAGCAGGTTGTCGGTTGTTTTCGCCGGATCCAAGGTCGCGACCAGCGCGTCAGGCAAGCCGAGGAACTGCAATTTCCGCGCGCGACGCTCGTCGTCGAGTGCCCGCAGCTCTTCCAAGTTTACCGGCAATCCAAGATTCACGAGCGTCTGGATCAAGTTGCGAACCTGGATGCGCGACTGGCGATAATCGGCTTCGGCTTCCCGCAGGAGCCGTTCCGCCAACGCGGGACCGGCCGATCGGAGCCGTTCCACGGTCGTCCGCTTCAGGTCTTCGTCGACGATGGCGCGGAGAAGTTCCGCCTTCACGCGGCCGACCTCGATCGCTTCGATGATGGCGAGCACGTCGCCGCGGCGGATGCTTTCGCCCGCCTTGCGTTCCACTCGCCACACAATCCCCGGCACTCGGGACGACAACTGGGCGACGTGGTTGCGGTCATATTCCACAACGCCGTGGACGGCGAGCGTTTGATCGACCGTCCGCCGCTCGACGCGGTAGAGCTCGACGCCGGATTTACGCATCTGGGCGTCGCTGAGCGTGACCGAGTTCAGTTCCGCAGGGCCCGCGTTGGCGGTCGGCGGCGAGGTTTCGGGTTTGGAGGTCGCGCTGGCGACTGACATGTCGTTGGCGGCCGACTGGGTGGGTTTCTCCCCGAACGCTGGGATGGACCAATAGGTCGCGTGGCCCAACTTCAGGATTCCCGCCAGCGCGACGCAAACGATCAAGTACTGGAGTTTCGGGGCGAACGCCCGCCACAGTCCGCGGCGTTTTGGCGAAGCGGCAAGGGACTCGTCGGTTCGATCACTGTTGGAGTGATTGGAGTGCGTGGTCGATTCCGTGGCGGAGTGCGTGGTGGAATAGGATGTCGAATGGTCGGAGTGGTCATGCGATTCGGACATCGGAACGGCTCTTCCCCATCTCGAATTGGAACTCGGCAGCCGCCGGACCATCGACGGTCGACGCCCGTTGGGCTGCCTCACGTAAACCCGTACGACGCGATTTGGCCGGTAGATCGTGGCGTTGGTCTTTTCAATCGGTCCCATGGGTCGAACCGATGGTGGTGCCGTTCCGATCGGTTTTGGCGATCGAACACCCTGACCGTGCCCGAGTGTCCCCGCCGTTGTTTTTGGGAAAAACTCGCCGCGCTGTTTCGCCGGACTTTAGGATCGGGATATATTGATGCGACGATATCGATGACGACGAAAGTATGCGGCAACCAGTCCGTGGTCGCGAACGAGCCGGAGCCAAAGCGATGGAACAGAAGTTTGAAGGCACGCCCCAGGCCGAGATTCGTCTGGAAGGTCGGCGTGTCACGCGGTCCGATGTGACGCACGACTGGGGTTCGCAGCTGCGCTGGGAGATCAAGCGGAACGGCGAAGTGGTCGCCACCCCGAACGCGCGGCTGGATG
>JBIKVL010000422.1:0-4746 GCA_044356875.1 Pirellulaceae bacterium
GAGGATGACAAGCCGGGCGCGGGCCACATGCAGGTGAACTTGCCGGCGCCATTGGCGGGCTTTTTCGAGCCGGCCGTCGAGCTTGGCCAGCGAGTGGTGGCGGGACAGCTCTTCGGAACCGTCGTCGATACGCTCGGGGGCCGCCGCGAGCCTGTGCGGGCACCTCACGACGGCATCGTGATCGTGTTGCATTCCTTCGCCCGGGTCGACGCGAACGAAAGTCTGGGCGTAGTGCTCGATGCGGCGACGATGATCGAGTAACCACCGCCTTGCGATCGTGTTCACTACCCGCAAGTCAAGTCGCGAGCGGCGGACGCGAGTTCCACGGGTGCTGCGCGGCGTTTCAGCGGGACTGCGCCTGAGCCGTGTTCCTAAGGGCGACGCCAATCCTCAACTTTCAATCCTCGAATCCAATCGAAATGCATTGAGTTACCGGTCACCAACACTCGTCCATGTTCCAAGGCAGTCGCGGCGATGATGAGGTCGGCGTCCCCATTAGGGTGTCCACCGCGCCGCGCCGCCACCCATAGATCGGCAGCACGATCGAATACGGCGTCCGTGACGGGAAGAATCTGTGAGTGTTGGCAAAACAACTCGAAGCGGGCGAGTTGGATTGTCGCGTTGGAGTTACGGTAACCGCGCAGGATCTCATACCGAGTCATCGACGAGAAAGTCAGTTGTGGATGCTGACGCGTGTAGTCGAGCGCCTTGCGCGTCACGTTAGCATTTCGAAGTTTGATCACCTCCGAAAGCATGTCCGTGTCGAGCAGCGCGAGTTCCATAGGCTAATCAGTTTGGCGGGTGACATTGGCTCGCTGCCGGATCGCTTGGTCGAGGCGATCCACTTCCGCTTCATCCAACCCGTCATAGATCTTCCACCACGGCGGAATCTCCTCGGCCAGGGGCCCGCTGGGCTTTGACGACGGAGCGACGTCGAGATTGAGGACTTTGATGACGATCTGTTGATTCTCCGACAATCTTTGCCCGATTACGTGCTCGAGCGCCTGACGATCAGCCGTGCCAATATCCTTCACATTGCGGATGACGTTTTCCATGTCACCATTCTAAGTTGGCGGGATGACGCTGGGAAAGCTAGTGCCCAACCGCTGGAGATTGGGGTGGTTACGAGAGCGGTTCCACCACCACGGTTTCAGTGGAGTCACAACGCACACACTTTCTCATGGCAAGAAACGGCTTTGGCCCTGCCAGGCTCCGTGTTCGGAAAGTGGGCGAAATCGCATCGTTGTGAACTCATGGTGAAAATCTTTGCGGTCGCGTTCCCGCATGGCGTTCACGTGCCGCTTCGCCAGCGGCCCTTCCGAGCGTCCTTGGACCATATCGGCCAGCGCCCGTTGGCTCCTCCAAATGCTAAATGTCGATAAGGTGCCGAGCGGTCGCATCGCCGCCAGCGCGATCGTGGTCGCCGGATCGTCCCGGACTTGCTCCTCGACCGGCTTGCCCCAGCGAATGAATCGAAACGCCTGCGAAAGCTTCAAGCGAGCCAACGTGACGGCGACAACCGGCAGCTGTTCGTCATGCTCGAGCGCACGAGCCGGAAGCCCGGCGAGCTCGGAGATGTGCCCCCAACGACGCAGGAACTCCAGCCGGACATGCCAGCCCGCCGCCAACACCCTTCCCAGCTTCGAACCCGCCAGGAATTCACCGAGCGCCGTTTCGCTGGTCCACCGCGCGAACATGGCAAGTTGCCGAGGATGGTAGCGCGTCGGCAACGCGATGGGACGCCCCAGTGTCATCGGTACCAGGCACTCGGCATGCAACAAGCCGCTCGTTGTCCTCGCGTGCGGTGGACGCACGAGCGCGCCCAGAGTCGCCGCGACTCCGCCTTCGGCAAGATGAAAGGAAAAGATCTCCATGCCTGCTCCTTGAAGCGGCGGCTCGCCATCCGCGACTTGCGGGAAGCGCGACTTGCGGGAAGCGCGACTTGCGGGAAGCGCGACTTGCGGGAAGCGCGACTTGCGGGAAGCGCGAGTTGCGGGAAGCGGCGTCGGCCGTTATCGTGATCGCCCGCGCGTCGCCGAGACGCCGCGGTCACTTTTTCCAGCTAGCGGGAGTTGAACGGATGGGCGCGGAACAGAAAGCTTTTGAACTGGGCATTGCCTTCCCGAAAAAGGAGAAAGGCTATCTCAACTTGTGCGTGCGCACTGGCAACCTGCTCATGACCTCAGGGCATGTCAGCGATCTGAAGGGAAAACTGGGCGCCAACGTCACGGTCGAACAGGGCTATCAGGCGGCGCGGGATTGCGCCGTCAAGATCCTGCAATCCGTCCACGACGCCCACGGAACGCTCGACGGCCTCCGCGTTCTCAAGGTGCTGGGCTGCGTCAATTCGACGCTCGAATTCACCGAGCAACACCTCGTGGTCAACGGATGCTCGGACTTGCTGCACCAACTGTTCGGCAAAGACGGCGACGGCTTCCATGCCCGCAGCGCCCTGGGATTCGCGAATCTCCCCACTGGCGCCGCGGTGGAAGTCGAAGCGATCTTCGAGATCTTGTAACGATCTATTTGCCGATGGCGTAAAGAGCGTCAAAGGAACGGATGTAGATTCGCCCGTTGGAAATCGCGGGCGATGCCGAAATCGATTCGCCCAATTCATTCGAGGCGAGGATTTCAAACTCCCGGCCCGCCTTGACCACCGTGACAATGCCCTTGCGAGCCGTCAGATAAATCTTGCCGTCGGCGTACACAGGCGACGCGCGGTGGCGGTCGGCGACCGTTCGCTTTTCGTAAATCTGCTCGCCGGTCTTCGCGTCCATCACAATCAAGTTGCCGTTCTCGCGGCACAAATAGACCAACCCTTCATGAACGAGCGGCGAGGGGACGTCGGGCGTGTTCAGCGGACGTTTCCACGCAAACGCCTCGGCGACCGCCGTGATATCGCCCTTCGCATCCGGCTTCACTCCGAAGACGGGCCCGTTCTTCGCCGACGGCACCACGATCAATCCGGGCACCGCGACAGGCGATGCGACGAATCGCAGCGTCGGGTTGTAGTTGGACTTCGGATTCAGCTCGCCGCACCGCCAAAGCTCGCGGCCGTCTTCCAGGCTGTGCGCGATCACAAAGTCGGCGCCGTGCGTGAGCAGGTATTCCACCTTGCCGTCGCGGTAGAGAACGGGCGAAGCGTAGCTGTGCTCGCATTCCGCCTTCGCGTCGCTGTCGCGGTCGCGTTTCCATAACTCCTTGCCGGTCAGCTTGTCGAGCGCCACGACACACGCCTCGCGCGTGGCCGGGTTCCCTTCGCCGTGAATCAGTTGCAGATATAGGCGGCCACCATCCAGCAACGGCGAAGCGGTCAAGCCAAAGGCGATGTTCAGCTTGCCGTACCGCTCTTGAACGTTGAACTTCCAAACTTCCTGGCCGTCGACGGTGAAGCAGGCCAGTTGGCCGTTCCCCATCAAGACCCAAACGTGCTCGCCGTCCGTCACCGGCGACGGGGACGCCGAGTTGCCTTCGTCGCCCCGCACATCCTTGTTGCCTTCCGCGATCGTCTTCCGCCAGAGTTCCTTGCCCGCGGTGCTGACGCACATCGCGACCAACTGTCCCTCGGACGTCACGCTGGTCAGGAAGATCCGCTCGCCCCACACGGCCGGAGTCGCGCCCGCCGGTCCGGGCAACGCCAACCGCCACGCGACGTTCTCGGTCTTGCTCCACTTGACCGGCAAGTTCTTCTCGCCGCTGATGCCATCCAGCTTCGCGCCCCGCCACTGCGGCCAGTTTTCCGCGACCGCGACCGACGGTCCGCCAAGCACCGAAAGCCCGCTCCACAGGGCCGAACCGTCCGCGCCAGATCGGTCAACGGGCGAGCCCCACGAAATCACGCCGGCGGCGACTAGCGCGGCGACAGGCCGCGTTGCGACGCGAACCGAAACGAGTTTCGACAAACGGTCCCAAACACGGCCACAAAGGCCGCCCGCGCTGCGGGAAGCGATCCGCATACTGAATGACATGGCAAGTCCGCTAGTAAGGAGGTGGGAAGGCGCTGGCGGCGCCGACGACCGCCGGCAGGAAACGTAGGCTACAACATCCGCGCGTCGGAAAACACCAAGGCGGAACGGACAAAGCGACTAACCCCACTTCGGCTCCCAGCCCGAACGATAAGGCTTGGTCAGCAATGCCTGCGCACCCGGAGCGCCGGTCAACTCCATCTTCTCCGCGTTCCAGTTCAGCGCGGCGCCCGGATTGCGAATCGCCACCGTGCCCAGCAGGACCGTCTCGGTAAGCGGGCCCGAGTAATCGAAATTCGACGTCGCGGTGTCCTCGCCCAAGCAGGCCAGCGCCCACGAAACATAGTGGTCGCGGGCCGCTTCGGGAACGATCGCGAAGTCGGCGAATTTTTCCTCGGGGAACAGCTTGGGCATCGCGACGTGAGGAATCAGCAACGAACCCTTTTCGCCGATGAGAACCGAGCCCGAACCAGGCAGCGCTGTCTTCTCCGGCAACCCCAGCGCCGCTCGCGGCGGGAAACGGCCAGCGCCGTCGTACCAAGTCACGTTCACGCTCGGCCCCGCCGTGAACTCGGTTCCAGGAAACTCGTACGCCACCGTCGACGATTTTGTCCACACTTCGCGGTTGATCGGCGGCGCCTCGGCGCGGATCGACCGCGGCGCGGTCAGTTTCAACGCCATGAAAACCGGGTCGAGGATGTGGCAGCCGAAATCGCCGAGTTGGCCGTTCGAGAAATCCTGCCAGCCGCGCCAATTGAATGAATGGTACAGCTTCGGCAGA
>JBIKVL010000423.1:0-4739 GCA_044356875.1 Pirellulaceae bacterium
GCCGGACCGCTCGCGCTCGCGTTGGCGGCCCGACACGGCGGCGAACTGTTGCCGGTGGACAGCGAACACAGCGCGATTTTCCAAGCGTTGCAAGCGGGTCGACGCGAAGAGGTCGAGCGGCTGGTGCTGACCGCCAGCGGCGGACCATTCCGTAATCACTCGGCGGAACAACTGGCGGCCGTGACCGTCGCCGACGCGCTCGATCATCCGACCTGGAAAATGGGCCCGAAAATCACCATCGACTCGGCGACCATGATGAACAAGGCGCTGGAAGTGATCGAGGCCCGTTGGCTGTTCGATTTTCCGCCGGAACGGATCGGCGTGGTGGTTCATCCACAGTCGATCGTGCATTCGCTGGTCGAGTACCGTGACGGTTCGGTGTTGGCGCAGCTCAGCCCGCCGGATATGAAACTGCCGATCCAGTACGCGCTTACCTATCCGGAACGCTGGCCTGGACCGGCGACGCGGATGGATTGGACGAAGACGCATCGGTTGGAATTCCTGGCGCCTGACGAGCGCCGATTCCCGGCGTTGCGATTAGGATTCGAAGTGGCCCAGGCGGGCGGAACGGCGGGCGCGGTGGTGAACGCCGCGAACGAAACGGCGGTCGCGGCGTTTATCGACGGCAAGATCCGCTTTACCGACATCGTGCCGGTCTGCCGGGCGGTGCTCGAAAATCACGAATTTGAAGCGTGCCCGACGCTCGAGCGGCTGTTGACGCTCGACGCCTGGGCGCGGAAGGAGGTCGGGCGGTGGATGGCATGATTTTGGCGGCGCTCTCGGACTGGATCAACGCGGACATGTTGCTGAGTGGCGCCAAATCCGTCGCCGGCCTCGGATTGGTGATCTTCGTCCACGAACTGGGACACTTTCTCGCCGCGAAAGCTTGCGGGGTGAAGTGCGAAAAGTTTTACGTGGGCTTCGATGTGCCGATCGGCTTCGGGAAGTTTCGGCTGCCCCGCTCGCTCGTCCGCTTCCATTGGGGCGAAACCGAGTACGGCATCGGCATCTTACCGCTCGGCGGCTACGTGAAGATGCTCGGCCAGGACGACGATCCCCGCAACGCGAAGTCCGAATCCGACCGGATCAAAATGGCGGACGACGCCGACGTCGATTCCTCCGCTCCAATCAAGCTTGATCCGCGCAGCTACCCGGCCAAGTCGGTTCCGCAGCGGATGCTGATCATCTCGGCCGGGGTCCTCATGAACATTTTGTTCGCGGTGATTTTCGCCGCGACCGCCTACCGCAACGGCCTGCCCTATTCGCCGTGCGTCGTCGGCAATGTCCTGCCAGCCGGCCCCGCCTGGAACGCGGGCGTCCGCCCCGGCGACCGGATCCTGCAAATCGGCCGCGAGGGAGTGCCCAGTGACCACCTGCGGTTCGATTGGGATCTGATCCAAGGCGTCGGGCTCCACGGCGCCCGCGAAGATCTCCAGATTCTCGTCCGCCGCGCCAACAGCGGCGGCAGTGGTAGCGAGAGCAGCCCGGGTCAGGGCAGTGGTCAGGGCAGTGGTCAGGCGAAGGAGGAGTGGCTCACGATCCGCCCCCGGATGCTCGTTTCCCCCGCCGGCGAACGGCCGACGATCGGGATCACCAGCGCGAAGGATGTCCGCGTCGCCATGCTGCCCGCCGGCTTTGAGCACTTGGCGGAAACCCAGGTGGGGCTGCGTTCGGAAGACGAGGTGACGGCGGTCAACGGTGAATCGGTCGCCGATTACTCCCAGTTCCAACAAGCGGTCTGGCGGTCGGTTGGCAAGCCGATCGAGCTGACGGTGAAACGCGGCGAGAGCGAGGCGAAGGTCACGGTGCCTCCCCTGCGCCGACGCGGCGTCGGTCTGGAAATGCAAGCCAGCCCGATCGTCGGTGTTCGTCCCGGTTCGCCCGCTGCCGCCGCCGGTTTCCAAGTCGGCGACGAGCTCGTGATGATGGACGGGCAGCCGATCGGCGATCTGGCGACGTTGTCGTTGCGGCTCGCCGCCCGAATCGGTTCAGAAGTGGAATTCACCGTGCGCCGCAAGACGCCCGCCGCGTCCAAGTCGGCGGCCGCCAAGGAAGAATCGGCGACCAGCGATAAGCCGGCGGGCAACAAGGAGGAACCGGCGACCAGCGAAGTGGTGTTGAAATCGCGGATCGTGGCGCCGGACGCGGAAATGGCTTCCGAAGAGCCGTCCTTGAATGGGCTGATCGCCGTCGAGTCGCTGGGGATCGCCTACCGAATTTCGAACCGGGTCGCGGCGGTTAAGGCCGATTCGCCGGCGGCGAAAGCCGGCATCCAGCCCGGCGATGCGATCGTGACCGCGTTCTGGCAGCCGCCCGCCGACAAGGCGGCCGACTTCGCCGAAAAGTTCCGGTCTCCGTCCCAGGGGCCGATGGTGATGGACGAATCGCGTGAGCACTGGATGACGGTCGATTTCGCGATCCAAGTCTACCCGCCCGACACGAAGCTGACCCTGGAATACAAACGGGACGGCGAGCTGAAGAAGAGCGAGGTGGCGATCGTCGAAGAAGCTGAGTTCCTGCCAATGCGGACCATGATGTTCGGTCCGCGACGCGAGGTTCACGTCGCCGAGTCGATCTCGGAGGCGCTGGCGTTGGGCGTGCGGCAGACGAAGGAAGATATGCTCCGAGTGGTCTCGATGATCAGCCGTTTGCTTTCCGGCCGTGTCTCCGCGAAGAACCTCGGTGGCCCCGTGTCGATTCTGATCATGGCGACGTCCGAAGCGTCGTTTGGCTACTCGCGTCTCCTGCTCTTCCTGACGTTCCTCAGCGCGAATCTCGCGGTGCTGAACTTCCTGCCAATCCCGGCGCTCGATGGCGGCCATATGTTGTTCCTGACTTGGGAAGGCATCTTCCGTAAGCCGGTGAACGAACGCGTGCAGATCGCTTTGACGATGGCGGGCGTGTTTTGCCTCCTGGGCCTGATGGTGTTTGTCTTCGGCAATGACCTGTGGCGGCTCAGCCAGTAGTCACTGCGGTTCGGCCCGCCATCCTTTCCGCGCGGAACTTAGCGGCGCGGAATTGTGCGGCGCGGAACCAGGCGGCGCGGAATTGGGCGGCATGTAATCAACCGGCGCTGTGTCAAACGGCGCTGTGTGAGCCGGCGCGTCGCGACATCGCGTTCCCGCAATCCGCGTTGGGGTCGGGGCGGTTCTCGCGGGCCGACGGCGGGCGGTCATCGTGGAATGGGAGAGGGAGGTCGAGCGATGGGGCGAGTGGCCGTAGTGGGTGCGGGGATTGTGGGACTCGCCCATGCCTGGATGGCCGCCGAACGTGGCCATGAGGTGGCGGTTTTTGAACGATCGCCCCGGGCCGAAGGAGCGACGGTTCGCAACTTTGGCATGGTTTGGCCGATCGGCCAACGGCCTGGAGTGGCCCGCGAGGCGGCCTTGCGCAGCGCCGAGCGATGGCGGAGACTGGCGGTCGCGGCGGGCGTCTGGGTGAATCCGTGTGGGTCGCTGCACTTGGCCCACCGTAATGACGAATGGGCGGTGCTCGAAGAATTCGCGTCGCTCGCCCCAGGGCTTGGTTTCGCCGGCCGGTTGCTGACGCCGACCGAAGTGGAACAGGCCACGCCGGCCGCTCAACCGGACGGACTTCGCGGCGGATGGCTCAGCCCGACCGAGCTGTGTGTGAACCCGCGCACCGCTCCGGCCCGGATCGCGGCGTGGCTCGCCGACCGCTTCGGCGTCCAATTCCATTTCCAGACGCCGATCCGGGAAGCGGACACCGGACACGTGCGGTCCGCCGACGGGCGGCATTGGCCCGCCGATCGCGTCATTGTTTGTTCCGGCGCCGACTTCGCGACGCTCTTTCCAGAAACACTGGGCAAATCGGGTCTAAAACCGTGCAAATTGCAGATGCTGCGGACAGCCACGCAGCCCAACGGTTGGCGGATTGGGCCGCACTTGGCGAGCGGCCTGACGTTGCGGCACTATCCGGTCTTCGGGACGTGCGGAGCTTTGGACGCGCTCAGAGCCCGGATCGCCGCCGAAACGCCCGAGCTCGATCATTTCGGCATCCACGTCATGGCTTCCCAAAACGACGCGGGCGAAGTGATTTTGGGGGATTCGCATGAATATGGCGACGCCATTGAACCGTTCGATAAATCCGAAATTGACGCTTTTATTTTGAGGGAGCTGCGTAAAATCATCCGGTTGCCCGATTGGAGCGTCGCCGAGCGGTGGCATGGCGTCTATGCGAAACATGCCAGCTTGCCGGTGTTCGCCGCTGAGCCTCTGCCGGAAGTCCATGTTCGCACCGGCACGGGTGGGTCGGGTATGACCCTGGCGTTCGGACTCGCGGAACTCGAATGGGAGCAGTGGCGATCATGATTATCAAGGCGATTATCCTGGACTGGGCGGGAACGACGGTCGACTACGGAAGCCGAGCCCCAACGCTCGCGTTCCGTGAGGTTTTCAAGCGGGAAGGCGTGCCGATCAAGGACTTGGAAGCTCGCACGCCCATGGGCAAGGCGAAACGCGAACACATCGCCGCGATCGCCGCGATGCCCCGAGTCGCGCGGTCTTGGAAGAGGAAGCGGGGAAGCGTAATCGGCAAGGCGGACATCGACCGGATGTACGAGCGGTTCCTGCCGATCCAAAAGGAATTGTTGTTGACACATTCCGATGTCATTCCCGGGGTGGTCGAGGCGATTCGCCAATGCCGCGAATGGGGAATCAAAATCGGCTCGACGACCGGATACTCCCGCGAACTGATGGAGGTCGTCGCGCCGATCGCGG
>JBIKVL010000424.1:0-4726 GCA_044356875.1 Pirellulaceae bacterium
AACTACTCGACGCCGAACTACTCAACGCCGAACTACTCAACGCCGGGCTATGCATCGCCCAGCTACCCGTCGCCGGGGTATTCGACGCCGAACTCACCTACGCCGGGCTATGCGACTCCCACTTATACGGCTCCCAGTTACGGGAATCCCCGTTACGCCAATCCAAGCAATAGCAGCCCCAGTTACAGCAGCCCCAGATCGGCGACGGCAGGCACTTCTCCGAACGCCTATCCCAGCTACGGGACACCTCAGTTCGCCGCGCCGAGCCCGGCGAACCAAGGCTATGCCACGCCGGGTTACTCAATGCCCGGATCCGCCACGCCGGGATATTCAACGCCCGGGTATTCAACGCCCGGGTATTCAACGCCTGGATATTCAACGCCTGGATATTCGATGCCGGGATATTCAACGCCCGGATATTCGGCGCCGGGATATTCGCCCCCAAGGTACGCGGCTCCTTCCTCAGGTAGTGGCGTTAGCGGTTCCCAGGGGCGGCCGCCGGTCGCCCGGATGCCGGAAGACCTGTTTCCGCGGCGTTAAAGACGTGAAGGAGGGCGAACGGCCGCCGGGGAACGGCGGGGCGATACAGGGCGAATGGAGGCCGTGTGGACGGGGATGCGGAAGGCTGGTGGCGGGAACTGGAATCGTCCGATGTCGACCGGCGAGCGGTCGCCGCCGAACGGTTGGCGTTGCTCGGCGAGGGAGCGGCTGAGGCGGCGACCGCGTTGGTGCGGGCGGCGGGCGACGACGAAGAGTCGGTTCGGGAATGGGCGGTGGCCGCGTTGGAAGCGTGTGGGCCTCCGCCGCTCGCGAGCCGCGATGAGTTGATTCGACTGCTCGAGTCGCCATCGCTGGATGTGGCTTACTGGGCAGCGACGTTGCTCGGACGCTTGGGACGGGCGGCGGACGCCGCCGCGAAGGCGTTGTCGCGAAGCGTCGCCGATTCGCCCCACGCGGCGGTGCGTCGTCGCGCTGCGTGGGCACTGCAAAAGATTAGCGGCGGCTAGGCGGGCGAAGCGGCCGAAGCGGCCAGGTCAACGCGATAGATCGCGCGCGGCCGCGTGGAACAACGGGCGGCGGTCGGACATGATCGATCGCCAGGGATGAACGCTCAGGACGGGCGTTCCGCGGTTCGGAACAAGGAAGTTCACAGAATGTCTCGCTATCGCAGCAATCGGGCGCTGGTGCGCGGTGTCTACGGTTGGGTCGCCACGGCCGTGGCGTTGGCCGCCGCGGTGGGAGCGAGCGGCTGGGCCATGCCAGATTTGCCGGTCGTCGGTCCGCTGGTGCAGCAGTTGCTCGCCAATCGCCGCCTCGCGACGGCCCCAACGAACAACACTTCCCCCACCACCGATAGTTCGGCTGCGAACGTTCCGACTGAAGAACCGTTGGCTGGCCGTTCCGCAAGCGACGGGTCGAGCGGCGGGGCGAGCGACGGGGCCTCCCCGGGCTCCAGTGGCCGTTTATCGCTTCCCACGCAGCCCGGCGGACCAGTGGCTGGGACGACGAACGCAGACGCGGGAACAGGCGCCGCGGCGCGAACGGGAACAGCCGGCAAAGCCGGAGGCACCCGTACGGGAACTCGTCCGACGGCGCCGATTCCGACCGACGGCGCGACGGCGTTTCCGCCGCTCGCGGGACAGCCTGGGGCCGGAGATCCGCCAGCCCCGTCGGCGGCGATCGATCCAGCGGGTCGAGCGGCGCTGCCGCCCTCGGACAAGATCTCGATCGCTTCCTACAACATTCAGGTCTTTGGCGCGTCGAAGATGCAGCAGAACGATCTCCGCGAGATCCTCGCGCGGACCGTTCGGCAATTCGATGTCGTGGCGATCCAGGAGGTGCGGAGCAAGGACGACACCGTGCTGCCGCGGTTCCTCCAGGCCGTGAACGCGGACGGCAGCCGGTACGATTTCGTGATTGGACCGCGTCTCGGTCGCACCACAAGCAAGGAGCAGTACGCCTTCGTCTACAACACGCAGCGGATCGAGCTCGATTCCAACTCGATCGCCACGGTCGGCGACCCGCGGGATCTGCTTCATCGTGAACCGATGGTGGCCCGCTTCCGCGCCCGCACGCAGCCGCCCGAAGCCGGTTTTACGTTCTGGCTGGTGAATATCCACACGGATCCGGACGAAGTGCCCCAAGAGGTCGACGCCTTGGCCGACGTGTTCGCCGCCGTGGCCAATGCCAATCCGCAGGAGGACGACGTGATCCTGTTGGGCGACCTCAACGCCGACGAAACGCAGTTCGGGCGGCTGGGAACCATCCCCGGAATCGCGTGGATTGTGCCGCGCACGACGGCTACCAACACCCGCGGGACGAAAACTTACGATAACCTGCTGTTCTTGCGTGAGGCGACCGCCGAATTCACCGGCCGCTGGGGAGTGGTCAACATGCAGCGTGCCTTCCAGCTATCGCTGGACGACGCGCTGCGGGTGTCCGACCACCTGCCGGTTTGGGGTGAATTCAGCGTGTGGGAAGTGCCGCCACCGCCGCCGGGTGGCGGGGCCCCGTTCGCCCCGCGATAGCCAGCGAAAGGGACGAACGATGGCCACTGGGCCGATGACCCGGGATGAAATCGCCACGGCCTACTGGGCCCAACTGCCCTATCCGCCGTACCCGGTTCAGGAAGAGGCGTTGCTCGCCTACTTCACCGCCGATCAAGGCGTGCTCGTGTGCGCGCCCACCGGCACCGGCAAGACGCTGATCGCCGAAGCCGCGTTGTTCGAAGCGCTGCACAGCCGCACCCGCGCCTACTACACCACGCCCCTCATCGCGCTCACCGAACAGAAATACGAGGAGATGCGCGAGGCCGCCGTGCGCTGGGGCTTCAGCGCGGACGATGTCGGCTTGGTGACCGGCAACCACAAAATCAATCCCCACGCGCCTGTGCTGGTCGTGGTCGCGGAAATCCTGCTCAACAGGCTCCTGCACAGCGAGGCGTTCGATTTCAACGACGTCTCGGCCGTGGTGATGGACGAGTTCCACAATTTCGCCGATCCCGAACGCGGCATCGTGTGGGAACTGACGCTCGGGTTGCTCCCCGAGCGTGTCCGGCTCCTGCTGCTCTCGGCGACCGTCGGCAACGCCTACGAGTTCACGCAGTGGCTGCGGAACTCCCATCGCCGCTCGTTGGAATTGGTCCAGGGTTTGGAACGCAAGGTTCCACTTCAATTCCAGTGGGTCGGCGACCAACTGCTCAACGAACAGATCGAACGGATGGCCGATGGCGACGAGGAAACCCGCTACACGCCGGCGCTCATCTTCTGTTTCAATCGCGACCAATGCTGGAATGTGGCTGAACAGCTCAAAGGCAAGTCGCTGCTCGCCCCAGGCCAGCAAGCGAAGCTCGCCGACGAACTCGCGCGCCGCGATTGGTCCGACGGCGCCGGTCCCAAACTGAAGCAGATCCTGCAGCGCGGCGTCGGCGTCCACCACGCGGGCGTTCTGCCGAAGTACCGGCGGTTCGTCGAAGAGCTGTTCCAACGCAAGCTGCTCGCCGTCTGCGTTTGCACGGAAACGCTGGCGGCCGGCATCAACCTGCCGGCCCGAAGCGTCGTGCTCCCGACGTTGCTCAAAGGGCCGCCAGGCGACATGAAGATGATCGACTCGAGCTCCGCGCATCAGATCTTTGGCCGCGCGGGCCGGCCGCAGTTCGACAAGCAAGGCTACGTGTTCGTGCTCGCGCACGAGGACGACGTGAAGATCCTGCGCTGGAAGGAAAAATACGACCAGATTCCGGAGGACACCAAGGATCCACAGTTGATCCGCGCCAAAAAGGATCTCAAACGGAAGATGCCGACGCGGCGTTCGACCGAGCAATACTGGACCGAGCCGCAATTCGAAAAGCTCCGGTTGGCGCCGCCCGCCAAACTCGTGAGTCGCGGACCGATTCCCTGGCGCCTCTTGGCCTACATGCTGGACGCTTCGCCGGATGTCGAACTGGTGCGGAAGATTGTCACCAAACGGCTGTTGGAAGGCTCGCGAATCGCCGGCGCCCAGCGGCAACTCGACCGGATGCTGATGACGTTGTGGGCTGGCGGCTACGTGACGCTCGAACCGCCGCCGCCCCAACGCGACGAGGCGGCGGAAGCCGCTGCGGCCGCGGCGGCCGCAGCCGCGCCACCGCCGCGGAAGGTCACGGAAACCGAACGGCTGCTCGCGGCCGCCGGCATCGTCAGCGCGAAAGAGAAGGTGGCCGCCGCCGCGGCGCCACCTCCACCGCCCTCGTACGAACCCAAGATCGCTCGTCCCACCGCCGAGCTGCCGAAACTGCTGACGCTGCGCAGTGTCAATCCGCTGTACGGACTGTACTTGGTGGGGCAGCTGGGGATCGCCAGCCGGGAAGAGCGGATTCAAGCGTTCGAAAGCGTGCTCGAAATGCCCGGCTCGGTCGCTCGTTCGGTCCGAGTTCCCAAGCCCGAACAGATGCCGGCCGGCCCGCTTGCCACAACCAGGCTCGACTCCGAACTGCTGCGACTCGGACTGGCCACCCCCGAGCAGCTCGGACAAAAACCGCCAGAGGATGAAGAGGAGAACGAACGACGCGGAATGTTTGGCGAGGAACGCGTGTTCGTGCTCACGGTGGCGGAAAAATTGAGGCTGCTGTTCGACTACAGCTATCCCGAAGTCCACTCGCTGAACACAACCCCCGTCTGGGCGGCGGGCGGCGTGCTGGAGTACGGTGGCAAGTTCAACGCGTTCATCACATCCCGCGGTCTGCAAA
>JBIKVL010000425.1:0-4725 GCA_044356875.1 Pirellulaceae bacterium
CTCTCGCGGCCCACGGTGCTGGCGGTATCCAGTTCCTGGCGGTCGTGGGTGGCGAAACGCCGCCCTTGGAATTGACGATCGAAAATGCGAGCGAAACGCTCTTCGAACAAGATGCGACCATCAACAACGCTGTGGATATAACGTCCGCCGGGGATATCTCCGTTAACCGCACGCTGAGCTCGAAGTTCGGTTCCATCGGCCTCAAAACCAATACCGGTGGAAGCATCGCATTCGAAGCGCTCTCGGCCGCGGTCCGGGTCGATCTGCGGTCGGATGACGCCGTCCAACTCGTACTACCCGACCGTATTCCGACCGACATCACCGCGCCCGAGCTTCGCGTCACCGCCAACAATGGCATCGGCGCGGCGGTGCCGCTCAAGACAGCCGTGTCGACGCTCGCGGCAAGCAACGCGTTTGGCGGCGACATCCGCATCTTCAACGCCAGCGTGGAAACACTCAACATTGACTTGGTCGATTCCCTCGCGGGAGTTTCCAACACGGCGGCCGGAGCGGCGGTGACGATCCGCAATGGCACGCCAATCACGGTGCTTCAGCCCGTCATCGCGGACGGCGCCGTGACGCTTACCGCCACCGATACGGCGGACGACAACTCGATTCTCGTCGCGGCGGACATCACCTCGGTTGCGTCGACCGTTTCGCTCAGTTCCGGCGACAACATCACCGTGCAGGCCTCGAAAACGATCCGCGCCGCCGGAAAGATCACGCTCGCTGGCGACATCGCCAGTGTCGATGGAAGCGAAATCACCATCATCGGCTCGGTGATCACGATGGCCACCGCTCCGGAGAGCATCGCGATTGTGACCGGTGGCGGCGCGGATACCGTTTGGATCGCGGGACAGCTTCAAACAGGCTCGCCCACGGCCGACGCGATCGCCGTTTCCACCGGAGCTGGGGACGATCTCCTGGTGCTCGATAGCAACGGGGGCAACGCGAGAGATGGCGGAACCGTGGCGGGAATCCTCAGCCGAATCACCTATCGATCAGGCACGGGAACGGACGCGCTGACGCTCGACAACAGTGGCCGAACGATCGCTCAAAAGGTGACGATCACCCCGCTCGCCAATCTCGCCGGATTGTTCGCGGGATCGATCGGGGGCGGCGCTAGCGACAGCTACTTCGCGACCGGCGTCAACCTCGCCTACGACAACGTCGAGAATGTCAAGCTTTCGACCGGTAACGCCAACGACACGATCGACGCCACGACGTTCTTCAACAGCGCGACCGCCCGGCGAACGAACTTCGTCTTCGAAGAGAATCCCACCAACGTCGACAACGACGTTTTGTCGCTGAATTACACCCTCTTTCCCGAAAACTCCTCGCCGTACGTCCTGGCGACAACCGCGGAGGGACGCGCGCTGGCGGGCGTCGACAGTTCAGGCCGCCAGTTCGGCAGTTTGCGCTGGGACGACATCGAGTCGATCCAGGCGTTCAATCCGCGAATTGCGGGCAATGTTCCCAGCAACTCATTGTTCCTTGTCGGCAGGGCGCTCTTCAACGATATCGCCCGCTACACCGGCACGACCGCAGCGGTGGCGCTCAACGTGAACGGCATCGACTTCGAAAGCCACGCCGGCGTGCAAAAGCTGATCGCGTATGGGCGGTCCGGCAACGACCGGATCACCGTCGACAACCCAGCGATAAATATTCCCGTCGAGTTCCGTGGGGAACAGGGCGCGGACTACCTTTCAGGCGCGGCCGCTAACGACCTCATTTTTGGCGACCTTGACACCGACACGACCGGCGGCAAGGACACGATCTTCGGCCAAGGCGGCGACGATACGCTGCGCGGGTTCGCGGCCGACGATCTCATTCACGGCAATCTTGGCAACGACAGCATCGACGGCGGAAACGGCAACGACGTGCTGTACGGCAACGAGGGCCAAGACATCATCCGGGGCGGCGCGGGCAACGACGCGCTCTATGGCGTCAGCGGCAACGATGTGCTGCTTGGCGAAGCGGGCAACGACAAACTGTACGCCGGCACCCAGCGGTCGCTGCTCGTCGGCGGCGCGGGCTCGGATTACCTCTACGGCCAAGCCGGCGACATCCTCGTTGGCGGCCACGTCGCCAACGCCGGTAGCGATTCCTCGCTGATCGACGCGATCAACGTCTGGGTGTCGGGAACATCGCCCGGGCCGATCTCCCAAGCCAATCGCGACCTCATCCGCTCGAAACTGGGGACTCGCACCGACACCGAACGCGATTACCTAACCGGCAGCACCACGACTTCCGCACTGGATTGGTTCTTCGCCAGCGCCACGGATGTGTTTACCCGCCGAGCTGCCACCGATTTCCTCAATTGATGGAGGGCCGTGGTCGGCGCTCGTCCAGTGCCTCCTTGGTGAAGGCGGCCGCGACGACAGCTACGTTTCAAACCGCTTCCTTGCGGACAGCAACGATGGTGATGCCGCGTTCGTCCGCGAAGCGGCGGACGGCCGTTTGATCGACGAAGATGGTCCGATCGGCTTCGACAGCGAGCACCCGGCCGCCGGCCGACAGGAGTGTTTCGAGCGTTCCCAGTCCGATCGTCGGCACGTCGAAGCGCATATCCTGCTTCGGCTTGGCGACCTTCACGACCACGAACTGGCCTTGCTCGCACAGTTTGCCGGCCCGCCGAATACACTCGTCGGTGCCCTCGACCGCTTCCACCGCCATCACCGTTTGGCCGCGGACCGCGACGCTCTGGCCGATGTCCAGCCTTCCGAGCTCCTTGGCCACCCGCCAGCCGAAGTCGATGTCGCGACGCTGGGCGTCTGTCAACGCCGGTCCCGCCAAATGGCCTTCCTTCACCAGCAGTTCGGGCGCGAAATCCGTGGCCGGAGCGAACATGATGCCATCCTCCGCGTAGGCGTCGATGATCGCGCCTAGCAACGTGTCGTCGCGGCAGTCTTTCTTCCGCGACACGAAATGCGGCCAAAACACGCGGATCGCCCGGAAGTCGGGCAGCGTGTGCCAGAACGCGAACTTGCGAAACAACTGCACCTTGTGGACCTTGCCCGCCATCGTCACCCGCGTGATGCCGCGGCGACGGAAATGGCGGATCGCCTTGCCAAGTTGCGCCAGCCCCACATGGTCCAGGTGATCGACATGCGGACGCAGCTCGTCGAAGTTCGCGCTGTTGCGAACCCCAAGGCAATACACCTCGCACCCCCGTGCCCGCAACGCGTCCGCCACCACGACCGGAAAGCGGCCGAACCCGGCGAGCAGCCCAATGCGTCGATTCGTCCAATCGCGGCTGGCACTGTCGCGGCTGGCACTGTCGCGGCTGGCACTGTCGCGGCTGGCACTGTCGCGGCTGGCACTGTCGCGGCTGGCACTATCGCGGTTGTCCGCGTCGTGGCGGATCGACGAAAGATCGGAAGGACTGGTGGCCGGAAGCATCGACGTCATGGCGTCCCCGAATCTGGATCAGGCCGCATCCTGTTGCTTGTCCGCAGGGCCCAGCGAGCCCTGCTGCATTTCCTCGACCACGCGTTCCAAGGCCTTGATTTGGCGGCGGATTTCGAGCAACTTCGCGCGGGCGGCGACGATCCGGATTTCGTCCCGTTCGGGGATCGCCGGACTGCCCAGGTAATGCGCGTCCGACGGCAAATCGCACATGATTCCCGACTGGGCGCCAACCACAACTCGGTCGCCAATGTTGACGTGGTCGCGAACTCCCACCTGCCCCGCCAACACGACGTGGTCACCGGTCGTCGAACTGCCCGCGATCCCAACGTGTGAGCAGAGCAGGTTGTGGCGTCCGATCCGGCAGTTGTGCGCGATCATGACTTGGTTGTCGATCTTCGTGCCTTCACCCACCGACGTCGCGCCGTACGTGCCGCGGTCGATCGTGGAACAAGCCCCGACTTCGACATCGTCGCCCAGTTCGACGTAGCCCACCTGAGCGCTCAACCGATGCCGGCCGTGGGTCGTCTCGTAACCGAAACCGTAGGCGCCAATCACCGCGTTGGCATGGATGATCACCCGGTCGCCCACCCGCGTGTCTTCGTACAGCACCGCGTTGGGAAACACCGTCACATCGCGCCCCAAACGGCAGCCAGCCAAGATCCGAGCGCCAGCATGCACAACGCTGCCGTCGCCAATTTCGACCCCCGCCCCGATCGTCACCCCGGCGCTAATCGTGACGTTGGCCCCGATCTTCGCGGTAACGTGAACGTCGGCCTGGGGACTGACACCTCTACTGGCCGCCGGAGACGCCGGTCGAAAACGACGCACAATCGTCGCGAACGCGGCATGAACATGGGGCACCGTGATGTGCGGCACACCAGCCGGCGCGAACCCTTCGCAGACCACCGCCGCCGCCGCCGGACTCGCCGATAACTGCGGCGCCAACTTCGGCTTGTCCACGAGCGTAATCTCGCCCGGCCGCACGTCCCGCAGCGTTCCCGCGCCGCGAATCAACATTTCCGGATCGCCCGTCAGCCGCCCGCCAACCAACTCGGCAAGTTCACGCAGTGCGATTTCCATCGTAAGGAGTCCTTTCCGAGCGAGACGTCCCTGTCGCTCCTTAACCTGGGATCGTAGCGAAATTCAGGGAAAATCCACAAGAGCGAAATGAACGGCCCCGGGAGGGGTGATAGAGCGGCTGATGCGCGGCGACAAGCCACGATCGGCCCGGCCAGCCTGGAGGAGAATCAACAACCGTTGGGATGCGGAGCGGCGGCAATCGTCGGGGCCGGAACCGCTGTCGGAGACACCGCC
>JBIKVL010000007.1:0-16191 GCA_044356875.1 Pirellulaceae bacterium
GCGGCCATCGCCCTCGTCGGGCCCAATCCCCAACCCGAAGGTGCCCATCCAAAATTGTGGGTGGTGGTTACGGGCGGTATGCTCGGCGTCATCCTCATGCGGTACGCGGCGGTCGTCTTCATCAAACTGCTCGAGCGTTTTCCACGTTTCGAGGTCTCCGCCTATCTGCTCGTGTGCGTCATCGGTCTGAAACTTGTCGTCGATTGGTTCGCTCACACTCCGTACTGTGAATCTTGGGGAGATTGGGTTGATTTCCATTCCCCCCGCAGTCCCGCTTTCTGGACGTTCTGGCTGTTGATGCTCGTCTGCCTCGGCTACGGCTTTTTGCCCAAAAAGAAGGATGCGCCGTCCACGCCATCCGCCACGGCCTAACGGCTGAACCGCGATCGCACAGCCGGTGATGCGATTCGAAAGCCCTGAGAATTCCAGCTTGGCACGCCTGAGTTTTCGTCTCCCTCGTGGTCGCGGTAACCGAGTTCGGTGGTCAACGCCTTGAGTGGCGAACATGGCGATATCCAGGCGACCCACGGAGAGCCAGCTTCTCGCCGCGGTCGGTAACAACACGGCCGACAACAACACGGTCGCCAGCAACACAGTCGCCAGCAACACGGGGGACCCTGGTGTGGCGGCCGAATCGCTCCTGTCCGACCGGTCGCCAGATCCGCAGGTCTTGTCGCCGCACGCCTTGACGAGCGAACTTTTGCTCAAAGCCTTGCTCACCGATCCAGTGACGGGCTTAGACGAGGGGGAAGCGGCGGAGCGACGTCGCCGGTATGGCCTCAACCGAATCGCCGAAGCGGCCGCGGTCCCGCGGTGGCGGCTGTTCCTCGAACAGTTCCGCGCGCTGGTGATTTGGATTTTGCTCGCCGCGGCACTGATCGCGGGCGCTCTGGGCGAGTGGATCGACACGTTGGCGATCGCCGCTATCGTGCTGCTCAACGCGGTCATCGGTTATATGCAGGAGGAGCGTGCCAGCCGAGCGCTGGCGGCGCTGCGACAACTCTCGGCGCCGGCCGCGAAAGTGCGACGGCGTGGCGAGACCCGTTCCGAGCCGGCCAGCGATCTGGTGCCGGGAGATCTCGTCGAATTGGAGGCTGGCGACCATGTGCCGGCGGATGTCCGGCTGCTCCGGGCCTTTGGACTGGCGTTGCAGGAGTCGGCGCTGACCGGCGAATCGACCGCCGTGGAAAAGGACGCCACCGTGGTTCTCGACGTGGCAACCTCCCTCGGCGACCGCCGCAATATGGCGTTTATGGGAACGATCGTCGCGGCCGGCAAAGCGACAGCGGTCGTGGTCGCGACGGGGATGGGCACCGAGCTTGGCAAGATCGCCGGACTGCTTCGGGAGAGCACCCCCGAACGCACGCCGCTGCAGCGGCAACTTGAACAGCTCGGACGAGTGCTCGTCGGCATCTGCGTCGCTATCGTCGCCGTGATCTTCGTGTTCCAACTGGCGCGCGGCGGAGAAGTGTTTGAAGCGTTGCTGCTGGCGGTCAGTCTGGCGGTCGCCGCGGTTCCCGAGGGCCTACCGGCGGTCGTGACGGTCGCCTTGGCGCTCGGGCTTCAACGCATGGTGCGGCGAAATGCGCTCGTGCGGAAGCTTCCCAGCGTGGAAACGCTTGGCTCGGTCTCCGTCGTTTGTTCCGACAAAACGGGAACTCTGACCCGCAACGAAATGACCGTCCGGGAACTTGTGGCGGGCGAGCGGCGCTATCGCGTGACGGGCGCGGGTTATGCGCCCCAGGGAGAAATCATCCCCGAAGACAACTCTCTGGATAGCCTTCCGCCCGACACGCGTGTTTTGTTGGAGATTGGCGCTTGGTGCAACAACGCCCAGGTTCTTCCTTCGGATCAAGGTGACTCGACGTGGCGCGTCGTAGGGGATCCGACCGAGGGCGCGTTGCTGGTAGCCGCCCGCAAGGGCCGCGTGGAGATCGCGGATCGCGCCGGCTCGCTCGTGTATGAAGTCCCGTTCGACTCAACGCGAAAGGCGATGAGCGTGCTGATTCGAGCGGCGGACGGGCCGCTCCGGCTGTGTGTGAAAGGCGCTCCCGAAGTCGTCCTTGGACAGTGCGTCGCCGAGCTTGTCGACGGCGTCGAGCGGCCCCTGACCGACGCGCGTCGCAACGCGTGGGCGGACGCCAACGCCACGATGGCGGCCCGCGCGTTGCGGGTGTTGGGATTCGCTTATCGCCATGTTGCGGCGGAGGAACGCGAACCGGTGGACGAATCGCGGCTCGTGTTCGCGGGCTTGGCCGGCATGATCGATCCGCCGCGCGACGAGGCCCGCGAGGCGGTGCGAGTTTGCCGGGAGGCGGGCATTCGTCCTGTCATGATCACGGGCGACCACCCCGCCACCGCGTTGGCTGTCGCTCGCGAACTGGGCATCGCGGACACGGGCCAGGACGCCGTTACGGGTTCGGAACTCGATCGACTCGATGACGCCACGTTGCGGGAACGAGTCGAACAAGTGTCGGTGTACGCCCGGGTGTCGGCTGAACACAAGTTGCGAATCGTGAACGCTTGGAAAACTCGCGGGCAAGTCGTCGCGATGACTGGCGACGGCGTGAACGACGCGCCCGCTTTACGAGCCGCCGACATCGGCATCGCGATGGGCGTGGCTGGCACCGACGTTACGAAAGAAGCGGCCGATATGGTGCTGACCGACGACAACTTCGCGTCGATCGTCAGCGCCGTCGAAGAGGGGCGGGGCATCTACGACAACATCCGCAAAGTGCTGGCGTTTCTCCTGTCATGCAATTTTGGAGAGATCCTGCTGATGCTGTTCGCCACGTTGCTCGGCTGGCCCGCGCCGCTGTTGCCCGTCCAACTGCTCTGGATCAATTTGGTGACCGACGGGTTGCCGGCGTTGGCGTTGTCTTTGGAACCGCCCGAGCCCGGCGTGATGCGGCGACGTCCACGTCCGGCCCGCGAGGCGATCCTCGCGGGTTCGATGCTGGCCCAGATTCTTTTTCAAGGGTTTCTCGTAAGCGCCGCCGCGCTCGCCGCGTTCGCCTACGTGTACGTGCCAACTCCCGAGCGGCTGGACGACGCCCGCGCGATCGCTTTTTGCGTCGTTGTCTTCGACGAGATTCTGCGAACGCTGGCCGTTCGCAGCCGCACACTCACCGTGTTCCAACTCGGCTGGTTCACGAACCCCGTCTTGCTGTTGGCGATCCTGGCGTCGATCCTACTTCAACTGCTGATACTCGCCCTGCCGTTCACGCAACCCGTATTCCGCGCTTCGCTGCATCCGTGGCAGGACTGGTTGGTGATTATCGGCCTAGCACTCGTCCCGATCACGTTGATCGAGTGCGGCAAGTTAGCCCGCGCAGCCTGGCGACGCTCACCATGTCCAACTTGAAATCCCCTGACAATGGACGCGACAAGTCGTCAACGCGTGGCCCGGCGGCCCTGACGATAGGGGTTAACGCGGAGCCAATTCACGAGGCGACTCGGGCAGCCGATCCGCCCCATCCACCTCCGCCGTTACGCGGTCTGTCATGGCTTGTCTCCGCGTTGTTCCACGCCTTCGCGTTTCTCATCGCCGCTTTGCTCTGGAATCCTCCGACGCCCGCGGGCAACGCGGCCCCGGAACGCCGCGCAGGCATTGTGCTGGTCGATCTGTCGAAGGCCACTCCGGAATACTTTCAACCCGGCGACGACGATGCCGCCGGCGAGGATGCCGCCGGCGACGTCGCGGCTGACGGCCAGGCGAGCGCGGCTGACGGACAAGCGAGCGCGGCGGCGGCCGCGAACCTCCCGCCTGTCACGCCCGCGGAAGCACCCGCATTTTCTCCCGCCACTACGGCTCCACCTGGCGGCTCGCCCACGGCGATGCTCGACGCCCAGCTCGCAGCGCTTCCCGGCGCGAGCGCCTCACCCGTGGACACGGCAGCCGTTCTGCCGAGCCGCGAAGGCATCGTGGCGGCTGCTGCAGGCGCCAACGCGACGGATACTGCGGAAGGTCGGGGTGGTGGTGGAAAACTGCTCAGTGGCGGAGCGGCAACGATGGCGGGCCGCCGTGGCGTCGGGAAGGCGACGCAAACCTACGTGTTCGGAGTGCCAGGCGTTGGCTCGAAATTCCTCTACCTGTTCGACCGGTCCGCTAGCATGTCGGGTTTCGAGGGCCGGCCGCTCGCCGCCGCCAAACGCGAATTGGCGAACAGCTTGCGGTCGCTCGAAAGCACCCACCAATTCCAAATCATTTTTTACAACAACCGTCCCTCGGTGTTTAACCCGTTCGCGCCGCAGCCGCCCCGCATGGTGTTCGGCGAAGATAAAAACAAGCGGCTCGCCGAAGAGTACATTCGCGGCATGACGGCCGACGGCGGCACTGACCACATGTTGGCGATCAACCTTGCGTTGGGGCTCGCCCCGGATGTCGTCTTCTTCTTGACCGACGCCGACGACCCGCAGCTCTCCGCCGCCGACCTCGCCCAAATCGAACGCCGCAATCGCGGCATCGTCTTCAACACCATCGAATTCGGGGCCGGCCCGCAGCGCAGCGCGAACAATTTTCTGGTGCGATTGGCCCAGCAAAATGGCGGTCGACACGCCTACGTCGACGTCACCCGCTTGCCGCGTTGAGTCGGCCGCTGGCCTACAGCCGACGGCTGACCTGGAGAAGCCGTTGGCCGTAAGCAGACGGCTGACCTAGAGGATGCGACCGGCCTAGAAGAGGCCGTCGATGGGCTGGGTCGTCTCGGCCAGCCGCACGATCTCGCGCGGGATGTTCTGTTCCAGCCGCAGTTGGCCGACGTCGAACAAGGTGTGCAGAATCGTCGCCATGAGATGTTCGGGGCGGTATGGCGTTGTCGTCGCGCGGCTGGCGGTCGCGTCCGTTTGACCGATGATTTGGCCGTGACGCAATCCGCCGCCCGCGAGCAGCAGCGGCGTCACTTCCCCGTAGTGGTCGCGTCCGCCGTTGTTGTTGATTCGCGGCGTTCGCCCCATTTCGCCCGTGACGATCAAGAGCACGCGATCGCTCAGCCCACGCTCGTGGATGTCCTCGATGAAGGCGCTGACGGCGTGGTCCACTTGCCCGCCCATGGGATAGATGCCGGTCATGTTTTTCGGACTATTGCCGTTGGCGTGGTAATCCCACCCGCAATCGGACACGGTCACGAAGCCGCAGCCCGCCTCGACCAATCGACGCGCGAGCAGCATTTGCCGGCCGAGCAGATTTGTCGCGCGGCGCATGTCGTTGTAGCGGGTGAGGTCCTCCATTTTGAACAGCGACGACGTGTCGTAGCGTTGGATCGTTCGCGGATCCTCGCCGCGCAGATCGAACGCCTCGGCGACTCCTCGCAGCACAATGTCGAAAGCCTGCCGCTGGTAGTGGTCCACTCGATCAAACAGCGGGCCTCGATCCGCCGCCCGCCGCAATCCATCCAATTGCGACAGCAGTTCGCGACGGTTCGTCAACCGTTCGGGCGGCATGGCCAGTTCCATGTCGCGTTTCAGATCGCCGCCACCACTCGGGTTGAAAGCCGCATAGGTCGCGCCCAAGGAGCCAGGTTGCGTAAGCGTTGGCAGGGCGCCCGTTTCAAAGTTGCTATCGAGCTTCAAGCCGTCGCGCACCGCCTCGGGAAGAACGAGAATGTTCGACGGCAGGCCCGTCGTAGGGTGATTCGTTCCCCGAACCCGCGCGTAGATGGAACTGGCCGACGCCTTCATCGAGTTATTCGCGCTGACCACCTCGCCATACGAATGGCCACTGTTGCCCGATCCGTAGGACCGGACAACGGTAAGTCGATCGGTCAGGGCGGCCAGCCGAGGAAAAGTGCCGCCGAAGGTGATTCCCGGATGGAGAGTCGCCACGTCGCCGGTAACGCTGCGAATCTCCGCCGGCGCGGTCATCTTCGGATCGAAGAATTCTAGATGGGACGGGCCGCCTTGCAGGAAGAGCATCACCACCGAGCGATTACGAAACACTCCATGGCCATAGGCGGCCTGCGCGGTGGCGTTCCCATTCGCCGCCACTCGGAGACGCTGTTCGAGCGACCAACCGCCTAGCCCTAACGCGCCAACCCGCAAAAAATCGCGGCGGGAAAATCCCTGGCAATGCCGATTTGGCAACAAGTCCCGGATGGTCAACATCAGGTGGCTCCTCCGGCTCAATGGTCGAGCAAAAACTCGTTGCTGTTCAGCAACGCCCACCAGAGATCACGCAGACCGATCGCCGGATCCATGGGGCTTGCTCCAACCAAGTCCCGCGCCGCCTGCGTCTCGGCAGTGGACGGCAATCTCGCGACGGCTGCTTGAAAGAGATGGCTTACCTTTTCATCCAATCCCAGCTTCGCATCGCTGATGACCCGCTGCACCAAACTCTCTTCCACTCCGCCAAACACCCGCCTTGGCAACTCCGTGTCGGCCGCGATCAAGGAACGCGACACCGACTCGATGATCGCCTGCGTATCGTTGTGCGAAGTGTCAATCGATAGGGCGTCGTCCCACGGCCCTTCGCTAGCATATCCCGTGGCCACTCGCCCCGCTACCGCCGTGAAGAACGCGCGACGCTGTGCGAAATCTTGGTCGGTCCGCAAGATGCTCTGCAATCCGCCACCCGCAACGGCAGCTCCGGGCGTTGCGACTGCGCCAACGCTCTGGGAGGGGGAAAGTTCGCTGGCCAACAATCGCAGCGACTCATAAAGCTGCTCGACCCGCATCGGCCGGGCATAGTAACGGCTGAAGAGCGGCTGGCGCCCGTTCTCGGGCGCATCGAACGAATCCTCGCCACCACTGCGGCTCGACAGGCTGAACGCATCGCTCAACACAATCCAACGAACCAGCGCCGCGAAGTCAAAACGATGCTCGGCGAACCGATTCCCCAGCGTCGCGAGCAGCTCCGAGTGGTCCAGGCCGACCGCGCGGCCCGAGTCGCGGTACCCGCTGCTCAACCCATACCCCAGGAAATGGCTCCAAACGCGATTCACGACCGCCTGGGAAAACTCGCCAGACGCCGTGATCCGAACCGCGCGAGCTTGGCGATCATCGCCCCACAACTCGCGATAGAGCCTCGCCGCAGCCTCGGACTCGGCGTCTGTCTCCGCATGGGCATCCGCGTGGCACTGAACGCACTGCAGATTCCGCCCGAGCAACACCTGCGAGACGCGGCCAACCGAAAGGCGTGCTCGTGATGGCCCGCGCTCCGCCGTACTCCCGATCGCCGAATCGACCGAGGCTTCCGCCAGGGGATCGTTGCCAACGGCGCCGATCAACTCCGCCGCCACCGTGTCGAACGGAGCCCGACTCCGAAACCGATCGACGAGCATCGCCGCCCATTGATCGCGGGAGCTAGGGAGCCGATCATCCACCGCCTTGGCGCTGCGGACGGAAACGTCGCTCGTCTCTAATCCCACAAGCGCCGTGGCCCAGTAATCCGCCCAATGCACGGCGAACTCCGCCGCGTATGTCGAATCGCATGCCGTTAATCGCTGCGCCCATTGCTCGCGTTTGTCCGTCGAGGACTCCGACAGAAACTCGCGGACCTCCGCCACCGTCGGGATCCGCCCCAACACGCGCAAGAACAGCCGTCGACACCAATCCTCATCCGACGCCCGCTCGGCGGGCACCACATTCGCCTCATGCCATACTTGAGCCAGACGCGAGTTCACCCACGCGACGACTTCATGCTCGCCCCATGGACCACGTGGATCGGGCTTCCGAGACGGCGACGCCGCAACGGCGGAATCGCGTGGCGCCCGTGGGCTCTGCTGTCGAACCGATCCAGTCGCCGCACTGACCGCGGCGTTCGGGAAAGATTCGGAAGTCGGCGCCGCATTCGAACCGGCAACCATCGAGGCCCGGCCGGGCCGAGCCGATGCGGCCAAGTTGCCGGTAGCACCAAGTGGAACCGTGCTGCTCGGAACTGTGCTGTCAGAAACTGTGCTGCCAGGACCCGTGCTGCCAAAAATACCGTCGGCGGACACGCCGTCGGCAGACACACCGCGAGGAACCGCTTGGCCTGCCAAAGGCGGTTTATCGAGCACTGGCGACGGTCGCAGGCCATGCGGCTGATGCGAGGACGACGCCAATTCTTGCTGCGGCCCGCCCTGCCAGCGGCTGCCCAAGTCGCGGCTGCCCAAGTCGCGGCTGCCCAAGTCGCGGCTGCCCAAGTCGCGGCGGTCGAGATCATGGGGCGAAAACAAATAGCCTGCCGTCGTGACGCCCACGACCAGCAATGCCAACGAGGCGGCTAAGGCCAAAGCGCGACGGGGCGTGCTCTGAGCGTCACGAGCCGCTGGCTGAACAAAAGCCGCCGGCTGAACGCGAGCCGCTGGCTGAACGCGAGCCGCTGGCTGAACAGGGCGGAGCCACTTCGGATCAACCGCACCTTCGTTTGTCGTCGCGAGCTGCCCGTCGGTTTCGAGCTGCCCGTCGGTTTCGAGCTGCCCGTCGGTTTCGAGCTGCCCGTCGGTTTCGAGCTGCCCGTCCGTCGCGAGCTGCGCGTCCGTCGCGAGCTGCGCGTCAGCTTCGATCGCTTGCCAGGCCAGCAAAATCCGATCCGGCAAATCCGCCGGCACCCGACTGCCTCCAAAAACCTGCCCGAGCGCGATTTCGATTGCTGAATCAAGTGCTGAATCAACAAGTGCTGAATCGTTCGAAGCAGCGCTGCGGGCGTCGCTCACTTTGTCAGTAGAACGCGAGGCCTTTATGCGCGAGGCTTCCGCCCGCAAGGCTTCCGCCCGAGTGGCCTCCGCCCGAGGACTGTCGCCCGCGGACAGACAGTCGCTGTCTTCCCGCGATCCCGCTGGATTGTCGCGATCCATACGTTTCATGACTCGTCCGCCAACTTCCGCTTGACGCATTCCCGCAACTGGCTTTTGGCCCGTTGCAGTAGATTCTTCGCTCCGTCTTCACTCAGCTTCAACTCGGACGCTAACCGTGATCGCGTCGCATTCTCTCCGTATTTGAGCCGCAGAGCCAGACGCGCCCGTTCGGTCAGCGACTCCAGGCACGACCGCAGGAGCTCAAAACGAACTCCCGAGTCGTCACCTCCAGCGAAGGCGTCCCACGTCCGATCGATGACCCGCGCCTCTTCCAAGGACACCTGGCGGCGCTCCCGTCGCCGCTTCGTGATCAGAAGATTCACCGCGATCGTGCGGAGATACCTCCCCGTGGCTTTCGCTCCGAAATCCTGAAAAGTCCCCGGGTGGACGCGACGTTCGTCGAGCATTCGCAGGAACGTGTCCTGCGTCAAATCGCTCGCCTCCGCGTCGTCGCAACCCAAGGCTCGCAGGTGCAACCACACTCCACGGTAATGCGTCTCGATCAGCAGGCGCGGATCAAAAGGCTTGCCGGAGGGCGGCTCGGAAGACGATGCCATGGTTCACGCAATTAAAACGCGGCGGACTCGCGAATGTACTCAACGAAATCCGACGCCAGCGTGCGAAATTACACGTCTCATGCCACAGCCGCCGAACAGGCGGAAGCCGGCATGGCTTGCTCCAGCGCACATCCAAATGACAAGGGCCGGGACATCGCTGTCCCGGCCCTCACCTTCGTTCCGGACCATCGCTGTGTAGCGTCCAGCCATGGCCGCGCTAAGCTGTCCTCGGACTAGGCGAACAGTTCCTTGATGACCTTGCCGCCGTTGGCGATCTTCATCGGCCGGCCGCTCTTGCTGGTGAACGTCGTTTCCAGCGAGATGCCGAGCGTCTTGCAGATGGTGGCCATCACGTCTTGCGAGGTGTACGGCTCGGTCTCGACGCTCGTGCCATCCTCGTTCGTCTTGCCGACCGCGATGCCGCCCTTCAAGCCGCCACCGCCCACCATCACGCTCCACGACCGAGCCCAGTGGTCGCGGCCCGCCGTGGCGTTGATCCGCGGCGTCCGGCTGAACTCGCCCATCCAAATGATCGCCGTGTCTTGCAGCAAGCCGCGGTCTTCGAGATCGGTGACCAGCGAGCTGATCGCCTTGTCGATGACCGGCAACTTGGTGTCTTTCAACGTGGTGTGGATGTTGGCGTGGTTATCCCATCCGCCGTAATCGACTTCCACGAACGGAACGCCAGCTTCCACGAGGCGCCGAGCCATCAAGCAGCCACGGCCGAAGCCGTCGTTGCCGTAACGGTCGAGCACTTCCTTCGGCTCCTTCATGACCTTGAACGCTTCCATCTGCTCGCTGGTCATCAGGTCCAACGTCTTCTTCAGGACCTTCTGGTGATCTTCAGCGGTCGCTCCCCGCTTCTCGCCGATGAAGCCCTTCTCGATCAGGTCGAGCGCCGCCATCCGCTGCATCAGCCGCTTGTTGTCGAGTCCCATCTCCAGGTTGCGGACCTGGCCGGTGCTGCTGACAACGAACGGAGCCCACGCCATCCCGAGGAAGCCCGGCCCTTCGCTCGCGCCGCCAACCGACACGAACGGCGGGATTTCGAGTTCCGGCCGTTGGTCGATCAGCTCGTGCGACAACACGGCGCCGTAGCTCGGGTACTCGATGTTCGGGTTCGGAACGTAGCCCGTGTGCATGTAGTACCGGCCACGATTGTGGTCGGCTTCACGAGTGCTCATCGAACGCACCACGGACAGGTGATTCATCACCTTGGCCGTCTCCGGCATGTGCTCGCTGATTTCCACGTCGCCCGCAGTGCGGATCGGACGGAAAGGACCACCCGTGTTCGCACCCGGCTTCAAATCCCAAATGTCCATGGTCGACGGACCGCCGCTCATCCACAGCAGAATCGCCGACTTGCGGCGCTTCTTGAGGTCGGCGGCATGGGTCCGCAGCGAATGGCCCAGCGTCAGAGCCGGAACCACCATCGACGAAGCGCCGGCCACGTGCGACATGAAGTGGCGGCGGGACATCCCTTGAGGCGTTAACAACGACATTGAAAATCTCCCAGACTAAAAAAGGAAAGCGATCGGATTAATGGTTGAAAATGAACTCGTTGCTGTTCAACACCGCCCACCACACATCCTGCAGGGCCGCCACCGTGTCGCCCTTGCGGGCCAGCAACAACTTGTTGGCGATGTCGAGTTCGTTTTTGTTTGGCGTCCGCGCGAGTCCAGCCATGAACAAGTGGTTGATCTTGTCCGCCGGCTTCATCGCCTTGTTTGTTGCGATCTCCGTCAAGAAGCTTCCCTTCTCCGCACTGGTCGCCTTCTTGATCAGATCGCCGTTGAACATCATCAGGGCTTGCGGAATCGTGCCGTTGAACGTGGTCGCTTCCGCCCCTTCATCATTCCCGAAGGCGATCACGAACTGCCGTAGCCAGTCGCCCTTCGACTTCTCTTGCTCCTCGTAGCTGCCACGGGTCTTGTGAGCCTCGGTGGCGACCAGCAACGATTCATACAGCTCCTCAGCCCGCATCTGCCGCAGGTAGAAGTGGCTGAACTTCGGCGTTTCTCCCAAGAGCGGATCGTCAATCGTGTTGCTCGACGAAATCCGGCTCGACAGGCCGTACGCCTCGCTGAGTGTAATCCAGCGGATCAGTTCCTTCATGTTGAAGCTGTTTTTCCGCACCTCTTTGCCGAGGTACTCGAGCAAATCCGGATGCGTCGGCGGGTTTTGCGGACCCAGGTCATCGATCGGCTTGGTGAAGCCATAGCCCAGGAAGTGGCACCACATCCGGTTGACAATCGCCTTCTCGAGGAACTCCGAGGCAATCACCAACTCGCCAAGCTTCTGGCGGCGATTCACTTCCGAGACGTAGCCGCTGCGGGCGATCTCGCTGCCATCGATGAACACGGGATAGGCGACCTTCGTCAGCCCGTTCCGCAGTTCGTAGTACAGTTCGGCCTCGTTCGCATCGCCACCCTCGCCCGCGAAATCCTCGTCGATCAGCGTCGCGGACTGGACATCGCGAGTCCCCGGCACGAACTGGCGAAGGGCCCGAGTTTGCCGCAGGAAGGCGTTGAATTCCCAGAACTTCTGTTGCTTCCAGTCGTTGAAGGGATGGTCATGGCATTGCGTGCATTGGACTTGCAGGCCCAGGAACACCTTCGAGATTTCGGCGGTCGCAAGGGTCGCCTTCTCCTCGTTCACCTTCATGATCAGGAAGTTCACCGCCCCGTTGAAGCCCTCGCCGCCCGGCGAAGTGCTGCCCGTCGCGGTCACCAATTCCTTCACCATCACGTCGTACGGCTTGCTGCGGGCGAACGAGTCACGCAGGTACTTCTGCATCCCCGCGCGGCTGATGAGGCTGTTCTCTTCGTTCCCGCCATTGCGGCCGATCAAGACGTTCGTCCAAACGGTCGTCCAGTTGCGGGCGTATTCTTCGGTGAAGGCTTCATCGAACAGCAACTTGTTGACCAGCTTCGCCTTCTTGTCAGCGTCTTTGCTGTCCAAGAAGCCCTTCAGTTCCTCCACCGACGGAATCCGGCCAATGATGTCGAGATAGGCCCGTCGGCACCATTCGCCTTCGGTCGCCGGCGGAGCGGGCGAAAGATTGTTTTCCCGCCAAACCTGGCTGATTTGTTCGTTGATGTAGCGGACTTGCGGGATCCCAAAATCCTTGGGAACCGCAGGCTCGCCCTTCTTGCCGCCACGGGACGGATCGGCCTTCGATTCGGACCGAGTGGCCGACGTGGTTGGAGCCTTTTCAGCTGCCACAACCGAGTTGCCTGCGACCGCTGCTTCGGCGATCTCAGCTAGCCCAGCAAATCGGGCTAGTTCAGCGAGTCCCGCCAGTCCCGTCACACCAGAACCGCCGGCAAATAAGCCATGGCCGGCGAGCGCAACAGCGATCGCCAGCTTTCCGCCCCAACGAAGTTTGCCCCACCGCATACGTCGCTCTCCTGTGGAACCGCACGCCGCACCCGCGAGAAGTTCGTGTCCAACTAAACGAAGCCGTTGGCGGATTGTACCCACCGCGACTTATTAAAAAGGCGGTTTTCCCGGAATTTTTTCGCGGGCCGACGAAGGACAGAAATTTTTTCGGGAAAAATTCCGCGCCGCTGGTCGCAAAAAGTTGGCCCCCGCCGCCGTCGCTGCTTAGACTGTATCAAGTTGACTGTAGCGTTTTGCAGCAGTTGTTTCAAAACGCTACACATGCCAGGGGAGGTTCGGAGCGCTGTCCGCGATGTTCCAGCTCGCGGTCCCCAGCTCCGTTCTTCCGCCCAGCCGAAGCGGCCGCCGTACAACCCCGGTCTGCCGCTCGGTCGGCCAACGAAAACGGGCGTCCTCGGATGTGTCTCAAACACGTCCCAGTCCGCCCGCTCGTTAGCCACCCTTGGGGCCTCACCCAGGGAGACGCGCCTCCTTCGGCTTTCTCGCCGTTCGCGGAGGCGAAACACCCGCACAGGGGCCGCGTCCGAGCTTGCCACTCGGCCGCGGCACCCTGACGCGTTTGGAGTTTGCCGCATCCAAACGCCCAGAGGGGAAACGCTCAATCCAGGCCTCTTCCCTGTTTCGAGCCGCCTTCGGTTCTCTGTTCCGACCCCTCGCTGGCAGGCGTTCCGCCTTCGCGAAACAACGATCAGCTCCGTTCCGTTGCTCTATCAGAGCAAGTCTCGTGCCAGAACCTGGGGCGAGGCTAGCGAAGGGGAAGGCCGGTGGCAGAGGAGGGCGTCGCGGGAGAAAGCACGCTCAGGAACCGGTGGACGGCGCGGCCGCCGGTTTCTCCACAGTCTTCTTTTTGGCTTTCGCCTTCAGCTTGCCGCCGTCCGGTTTCGCGGGCGGCCCGCCACCGTTGGCGTTTTGAGTTCGCCACCAATCCGGTCCCTCGGCGTCGACCCCGGCATTGAATTTCACCAACTGCTCCCGGAGCCGAGCGAACCGTTCGGGCTCGCGGGCCACCAAGTCACTGCTTTCCTTCGGGTCGGTCCGCAAGTCGTATAGCTCGAATTCCCCCAGAGCGGCGTCGGCGAGGATTTTCCAATCGTCCACCCGCATCGCGATTTTCGCGTTCGGGGCCATGTGCAATCGCCAGAAGAGCGGTTGGGGACGCGCGACCGTGGTGGCCTTGCCGCTCAGAATCCCCAACACGTCGACGCCGTCAAGGACTCGGTCGGCGGGCGGCGCCACATGGGCGGCGGCCAGCATCGTCGGAAACATATCGCTGCCGATCACGGGCGTTTCGCAAACGCTGCCGGCGGGGATTCGTCCCGGCCATCGGGCGAGTCCCGGCACGCGGATGCCACCTTCGTGGAGATCGCGTTTGCGTCCCCGCAATCCACCGGTCGAGCCCCGGCCGGGCGATTTCACGCCGTCGCCTTCCGGCCCGTTGTCCGAGGTGAACACGACCAGCGTGTTGTCCGTCAGCCGGAGTTCTTCGAGCGTCTTCATCAGGTCGCCGAACGCGGCGTCCATCTGCGTCACATTCGCGTGGTGCTCGCGTTGCACATCGTCCGAAAGATCGGGATACAACGCCTTGAAACGCGGATCCGACTTGATCGGGTAGTGGGGCTCGTGAGTCCACACGGCCAAGAAGAACGGCTTGGCGGGATCGCGGTGCGTCTTGAGCCACCGTGCCGACTCGGCCGCGATCAACGGCGCCGAGTAGCCTTCCTGTTTGCCGATCGGCGCGCCGTTCCTGACGAAGTTTTCCGGATTGGCGTGCGAGGGAGCGGCGTTGTTTTGAGTGGCCAGCCACCACTGGTAGCCATGATCGCCAGGTTGCGGCTGCGTGGGCTGATTGAATTGGCCGTTGAGATGCCATTTACCCACATGGCAAGTCGCGTAACCGGCGTCGCGCAGCAGTTTGGGCAACGTGATCTCCGACGTGCGCAGATGGACCGGCGCCCCCTCCGCGATCCAGGTGAAGACGCCGTTGCGGTGCGGCGTGCGTCCCGTCAGCAGAGCCGACCGCGACGGACTGCAGACCGCGCTGGCCGAATAACACTGGGTCAAGCGGGCGCCCTGTTTCGCGAACGCGTCCAGGTTGGGAGTCTGAATCACCGGATGGCCGAAGCAGCCCAAATCGCCGTATCCCAGGTCGTCCGCCAAGAACAACACGATGTTCGGACGGTCTCCCGCCGTCGCGACAGACGACTTGGCGGGTTCGGGGTTGGATGGGGCCGCTTGAGCGAAGACTTGTTCGGTCGCCGCCAGCAGGCCAAGAAGCAGCATTGGCAATCGCACCGCGAGCGCAATGTCACGGACGAGCGCGCGAACGGTTCGACCGCCTCGATTCGGGAGTCGCTTACAGCCCCCGCGACTCGGCAAACTTGGCAGGTTCCCGCCAAGGGAGAATGATCGACTCGAACAGCTGGGACTTCGCATGGACTGGTGCTCCTATCTCGATTCCGCCACGGTGGTGCGCCGCCGCCGCTTGGCTGGCCGCCTGACTGCGGGGCGATATCATACGAACGGATCTGAGATGAAACCACGCGGCACGGAGCTTAGATGACATGGCGAAGCTACAAGCAGGCGATCGAGCGCCGGACTTCGAGGCGATGACGCATGAAGGCGTGCGAATCCGCCTCGCGGACTATCTCGGAAATCGCGGCTTGGTTCTGTTTTTCTATCCCAAGGACGACACGCCGATTTGCACGAAAGAGGCGTGCTCATTCCGCGATTCGTACAACGATTTTGTCGCCGCCGGCGTGGAGGTGATCGGGGTCAGCAGCGATTCGGCGGAAAGCCATAAGGCCTTCGCGGCGCGGCATCGCCTCAATTTCCCGCTCATCGCCGACGCCAAGGGAGAACTGCGAAAGCAATTCGGCGTGCCGTCCACGCTGGGATTGTTTCCCGGCCGAGTGACCTACGTCATCGACAAACAGGGCATCGTGCGGTTGGTGTTCTCGGCGCAATTGGCATCCGACGAGCATGTTCAAAAGGCGTTGGAGGCGATCCGATCCGCGGAGCCGTAGAACCGCCCGCTGGCACCCATTAGCCGGCCCGGCGCCAGCCGCCGGTTGCATTATCCGGCCCGGCGCCAGCCGCCGGTTGTATTAGCCGGCCCGGCGCCAGCCGCCGGTTGCATTGGCCGGCCCGGCGTAAGCCGCCGGTTGCATTATCCGGCCCGGCGCAAGCCGCCGGTTGCATTGGCCGGCCCGGCGTAAGCCGCCGGTTGTGTTAGCCGGCCCGGCGCAAGCCGCCGGTTGTATTAGCCGGCCCGGCGCAAGCCGCCGGTTGTATTAGCCGGCCCGGCGTAAGCCGCCGGTTGTATTGGCCGGCCCGGCGTAAGCCGCCGGTTGTATTAGCCGGCCCGGCGCAAGCCGCCGGTTGTGTTAGCCGGCCCGGCGCAAGCCGCCGGTTGTATTAGCCGGCCCGGCGCCAGCTGCCGTTTCATTAGCCGGCCCAGC
>JBIKVL010000426.1:0-4715 GCA_044356875.1 Pirellulaceae bacterium
ACAGCGAGAGCGGCTCAATCAGGCCAGCCGCTCGGAGGTTCGCGAGCCGCGCCACGGCGGACTCGTGAAGTCCATTGGCCGCAACCATGTAAGCGGTGTCGGTGGGGAATACGACGAGCTTCCCTTCGGCGAGCGCCTGCACTGCTCGATGCACGACGTCCCTTGGGTCGTCGGTCTTGCTGACGTCGATCAAGACTGCCATCCACCCCGTCCCGTTGCCACGCTGGGCATACCGCGGCCGCGTTCCCTTACACGCCCGGACGTCCGCCGGACGCCGTGCCGAATCGAAAAGTGTATCGACCGCGAAGAAGCATCGGCAAGGGGCGGCCGGCGCGCGTTCATTTTGCCCAATGCCTCTCCTTGCGATACATTGACTCTCCATGAACACTCCCGGCGCTTCTCACAGGCAACCACGATCGCCGTCTACCCGGTTCCATCCGCCGACACCCCGCGTTGGCCCGTGCCGATGGAACGCAGGGAGTGCCCCAGCCCGCTCGTCGGCGTGCGTCCGCTGCGCCGTCGCTGCCTGGATCGTCTGCCAGTTGGGGCTTGTCGGCTGCTTGCCGGGTGGAAGCGTCGACAAACCCGAACTGGTCTATGGGCGTCAGGGCTACTCGGACGGCCGGTTCCAGAAGCCGCGTGCGATGACCGCCGACTCAGCCGGAAGGATCTACGTCGTCGATCTGACCGCTCGGATCCAGGTATTTGACAGCGATGGGCGATTCCAGCAATCCTGGCAGACGCCGCGTTCCGAATTTGGGCGACCCACGGGCCTGTCGATCGACCGCGCGGGCCACTTGATGGTCGCCGACACACACTACTACCGGATCCTCTTCTACACGCCCTCGGGTGAATTGCTGCCCGATCTGACGATTGGCGGCACCTACGGCGGCGGCCCCGGCGAGTTCGGCTTTGTCACGGACGTCGTACAAGACGAGGACGGCTGCTTCTACGTGTCCGAATACGGCGAGTTTGATCGCATCCAAAAATTTTCGCCAGAACGAAAGTTCCTGTGCCAGTGGGGGCGCCATGGCAACGCGCCGGGCGAGTTCCTCCGGCCGCAATGCCTCGCGATCGACGAACAGCGGCAACTATGGGTCGCGGACGCGTGCAACCACCGCATTCAGATCTTCGACCTCAAACAAGAGCCACCCGCGTTCGTGCGAACGATAGGCGGATCGGCCGCCGCCGATGGCGGATGGAACTACCCCTACGGCCTGCTCCTGGGAGACGACGACACGTTCTACACGACGGAGTACGGCAGCCACCGCGTCCGCCGCTTCCGCCGTGACGGCACGCCCCTCGACTCGTGGGGTTCGGCCGGACGGCAACCTGGCCAGTTGATGCAACCCTGGAGTCTCGCCCGCGACAACTCCGGCCGGTTGCATGTCCTCGATTCGTTCAATCACCGCGTGCAGCGCATCCGATTTTGAGGACGGTCGAATCGCTCGATCGTTTCCACAATCCGTCAGTCCACAATTTCGCACTGGCGAGTCGCGCCCTCGCGGCTTGCTTGCCAAAAGTTTCCGCTGTCGACATCGAGCGCCGTCAGCCAGCCACCGGCGAAGCAGGCCGTGTCGATACATTTGAGGTAACCCAGGTCGAGGATGTTACCTGTTCGCTGCGGCGTATGCCCCACCACCGCCGTCTTCCCGGAGCGGTGCGGCAGGGGAATCCCCATCGATAGGTGTTGCCACAGCAACACCACATCGGGTTGCTCGCCAAGCGGTAAATGCGATTGATAGTTGGCGTGAACGAACAGATGCGTGTCGGTCTCGAAGAACCGACGGCAACCACGCAGGAAATCGACGTGTTCCGCTGGCATCGCCCGCAGCGAACCTCCGTAACTGGCGATCGTTTCGCTGCCGCCACAGTGGGATACCCACAACGGGACCGGTCGTGGCTCGTTCAAACTGTCAATCAACATGGTCTCGTGATTGCCCAGCAGCGTCACAATGTCGCAGAGTTCCCGCAGAGCCAGGATGATGTCGACCACGCCCCGCGAGTCCGGTCCGCGATCCACGTAGTCACCGAGGAACACCAGGCGATCGGCCGGTTCAGGGCGAACACGTTCCAGCAACGCCGTCAATGCGAGCGAACACCCGTGAATATCCCCAATCGCGATCGTCCGCATGCCAAACCGTCCGTAAAACGTGCCTTATCAAGGGATGAGGAGCCGCTATCGCTGACTGCCCCATGGGACCAATCGCCACGCGTCTGTCTGTCCGATCCGCCGGCGCCCCATCAAACTCCACCGCTCACGACTTTCCCACGAGAGGGCCCAGGGTCGATCCCCCACGAAGTCAGCAAGCCGACAATAACATGGGTAGCATAGGGGAATCATGGCTTTTCAACAAGTTCTCAGCGCGGTGGCGGCGTCAGTCCACATTGGCTGGTCCGCATGACGAGTCGAATGTTTCACTCGTTCCCCGACTTCGGTGCCGAGCTATTACCGCACAAGCCCTCCTGATTTCAACCCCGATTGGAGTGACCGCTTCCATCCGGCGGACGCGTTTGTAGCGGAAACGGGCCGGGCAGCGGGGCACTGCTGAAACTGGCCGTCTTGGGCTACTATAGGGACGTAGTTTCCGCGTCTCCGTCCGCGAAAGATGCTCCCCCATGGCCAACGCTCCCGAGAATCGCCAGCCCAACCCTCCGGACTCCTCGCCCAGTCGGCCGCCGCGGGCAACCGGTTTGAATCTGGGGTTGATGATCCTTCTGTCGCTGGGGCTGATGCTGCTCCTGTATCTCGCCCAAGCGGAGGGATCGAGATCCGAGATTCCGTATCCGGTCTTTGAACGGCAGCTGAAGCTGGAAACGCCGAATATCCTTCGTCTCGACGTGGGCGACACTCAGGCGATCGGCGTGTTTCGCGACCCGCCCGAGATCGAGGACGAATTCGATGATTCCGGCAAATTGGTATCGCACGTCGACAAGGCGAAGAACGAACGGCGTCGGTACCAAAAAAGGTTCTACGTCAACCTGCCGCGAAACGACACCTCCCGCGACAAACTGCTCGCCCAACTCCGCGAATCCAAGATCGACTACCGTCTCGAGTCGCCCGGCAGCAGCGCCTTGGAGATTTTTTGGCTGCTGGCGATCGGGTTGTCGCTGGCGATGTTCGTCTTTTTCTGGTTGCAGATTCGCCGGACTCGCGACCAGATGATGGGCGGCGGCTTTCTCACGGGCTTTAGCAAAAGCCCGGCCAAGCGTTACGAGGCATCGAAGCAACCGATCACATTCAAAGATGTCGCGGGGCTCGAAGGCGTCAAAGCCGACCTCTTGGAAATTGTGGAATTCCTGAAGAGCCCGCAGAAGTTCCAAAAGCTGGGCGGACACATTCCGAAAGGCGTGCTGCTCAACGGTCCGCCAGGCACGGGCAAGACGCTCCTGGCCCGCGCTGTAGCTGGCGAAGCGGGCGTGCCGTTCTATTCGGTGAATGGCTCGGAATTCATCCAGATGTTCGTGGGTGTGGGAGCGAGCCGGGTGCGGGATCTGTTCAAGACGGCGAAAGAGAATTCCCCCTGCATCGTATTCATCGACGAAATCGACGCCGTCGGCCGACAGCGTGGCGCAGGTCTGGGTGGCGGCCACGACGAACGTGAACAGACGCTGAACCAGATTCTTGGCGAGATGGACGGCTTCAGCCAATCCGAGGCGGTCATCGTGCTCGCCGCGACCAACCGCCCCGATGTGCTGGACCCTGCCCTGCTCCGCCCGGGCCGCTTTGACCGCCACATCACGGTCGGCCGACCAACGCTCAAGGGACGCATCGAGATTTTCAAGGTGCATGTCCGCGACGTCCCACTGGCCGACGATGTCGATCTCGAACGGCTGGCCGCCGCCACGATCGGTCTGACCGGCGCCGACATCCGCAACATCGTGAACGAAGCCGCGCTCTGGGCCGCGCGGCAAAACAAGTCCCGCGTCGATCGTTCGGACTTCGACACGGCCCGCGATAAAGTGCTCATGGGCGCGAAACGCGAGGAAGTGCTCCAACCCAAGGAAAAGGAAAAAACGGCCTATCACGAAGCGGGCCATACCTTGGCCGCCTGGTTCAGCCCGGGCGCTCACCGCGTCCACAAAGTCACGATCATCCCACGCGGCCGTTCGCTCGGCGCCACCCACACCATGCCGAACGAAGAACGGCTCAATATGTCCGAACGCGAACTCCGCGACCAATTGATCGTGATGCTCGGAGGACGAGCCGCCGAACAACTGGTGTATCAAGAAACAACCGTCGGCGCGGAGAACGACCTGGAACGCGCCACCAGCTTGGCTCGGCACATGGTCACGCACTGGGGCATGAGCGAACGGCTCGGCCCGGTGAGCTATAAGATGTCCGACGAAGATCCGTTCCTCGGCCGCGAACTCCACCGCCAACGAGCCTTCAGCGAAAACACCATGGAACTGATCGACGAGGAAGTGTCGAAACTGCTCCGTGGCGCGGACCAGCAAGCGATCGCCTTGCTCAACCAACGCCGCGAATTGCTCGAAGCGCTCACCCGCGCGCTCGTTCGCGATGAAGAATTGGACGAACGCGCTATCGCCGCCATCCTCGGTCCCTGCATTCAGGATTCGTCCGCCGCCAGCCCCGCCCTCACAAGCGGCAACCCGTGAACGTCTGTCCGTGAACACGGATCCCGGTGAACAACCAGCGTGGCGATTCCGATACGCCTCGCCCCCAAGGCAGCAGCGAACTTCGCTCGAACCCG
>JBIKVL010000427.1:0-4711 GCA_044356875.1 Pirellulaceae bacterium
GAGTTGCTCGTTGAGCACGAGGGCTTCGAGCTTTGGAGTGGCGGCGGCCGAGGCGCGTTCGGCAAGCAGCCGCTGGGCGATATCACGAAAGAAAACGTTGGGGCTGCGAAGCCGTTCGATCAGTTGCTCGTCGGTTTCCCGAGCGAGATCGAATTGGGGCGCGCGGGGCGAGCCTTCGTAGCGGACGCGGTAGAGGCGTCCCTTCAGACGGTCGATGCCTTGCGGATCGCGGTTGGCGTCCTGATAGCAGTGGTAGCGGTCGTACCAGTCGAGGATATACAGGCAGCCGTCGGGGCCCGTCTTCTGCACCACCGGCATGAACCACGCATCGTTGGCGGTTAGGAAATCGGGATGGCCTTCGCCGCGGTAGGTCGAACCTTCGCGGCGGACCGAGTCGACATTGATGCAGCCGCCGTGGACATTGCCCATGTACAGCTTGTCGCGGTACGCGGCCGGATAGGCGTCGCTATCGAAGTAGTGGATGCCGCAATAGGCCGCCTTTTGGTGCTTGTGGGAAACGATCGAATCGATTTTCCAAGTGAATGGCGGATAGGGGCCGCCTTGGCGGTGGTAGTAGCCCGACTCGGTGAGATGCCACAAATGATCGATCACGCAAGCGCTGACGAACGCGCTGCCCTCGGGATCCCAGGCGATGCCCCAGGGGTTGCTGGTGCCTTCGGCGAACAGTTCAAAGGTCCAGGTTCGCGGATGAATGCGGAACAACGCGCAGGTGAACTCGTGGGTCTTCCCCTGGTGGGTCACCTTGCTGTGATTGAACACGCCGTTCAAGCCGTAGAGGTAGCCATCCGGTCCCCAGGTCAACGAGTTGGGAAGCTCGTGAGTGTCGGTGCGTCCGAATCCGGTTACGACCACCGTTGATTTGTCCGACTTGCCGTCGCCATCGGTGTCTTGCAGAAACAGGAGATCGGGCGCGTTGGCGACCCAGACGCCGCCGTAGCCGACCGCGATGCCCGAGGGAATATTCAGCCCTTCGGCGAAGACGGTGGTCTTATCGACGCGGCCGTCGCCGTCGGTGTCTTCGAGCACTTTGACGCGATCCCTGCCCGGCCCCGGTTCACGCCGCGGGTACTCGAAGCTTTCCGTGACCCAGATGCGTCCACGTTCGTCAAAAGTCATCGCGACGGGATTCATCAGGTCGGGCTCGGCCGCGACAATCTCCACCGAAAAACCGGCGGGAACGGTCATCTTCTTGACCGCTTCCTCGGGTGACAGCGGCGGTCCCGGCGGACGATCCTGATTGCGCGGAATCACTTCCTGCGCGGAGCCGATTGCGTTTCCCAACGGCAGGCGAAGCGGCCCGGCCGCCGCCAACCACGCCAGCACGGCGAAGCCAACGCCCAATTCGGCCGCTCGCAACGCAAAATTCGAAAATCGATGAAGCATGAAAAGAACTCCTGGAAAGTTCGCCAGATTGCCAGCCATGTGCCCTTCCATGCGGCACCCTTGCAAGACATGCCATGCCCAATGACGAATAGGTTCATCCGCCGCTAAGCACTCTAAGGAATTGCCAAAGCGATGAGAAGCATTCCGCGCTCCAGGGCCTAACGACGGCCTTGAGATTGGACGTCAGCTTTGTTTTCCCGCCTATTCCCAAAATCTGTACGTTGGCGATCCCAAGATGATTCATTGCGGCATCGAAGAACTGCTCCTCGTCCCTGCCCTCCACAATCAGCAGTCTCTGCTTGCTGATTTTGAGTGTCATCCGCGCACCTCGAAGTGCTCTTCCAGTATCGCCATTCTCGAGTCTTCGTCGTAATCGACGATCGAGTGTCTTCCGTCAATCAGGTCGATTCTCAAAAGCGAAAGGCTTTCCGGCTCGTGTTTGAACGCCCGCAACGACGAGCGCAGTAGGTCCTCGTTGTGCGTTGTGCCGATCACCTGCACGTCGTGCTTTTCAGCCAGTTTGCCTAAAAGCAACCACAGTTGATCCATCACGGAGTAATGCAGCCCATTGTCGATTTCATCGATCAGCAAAACACCGCCGCGTGATACGGCCAGTTCCACAACGATAGAGAACAACCTTACGAATCCCTCGCCGCAAACAGCAAGCGGCACTAGCGAGTCCAAACCGATGTCGACATAGACGTTCGAGCCATCGGGATCGGAGATCACCTCTATCCGCTCAATACGGGGTTCGATCAGCCGCAGTGCATCCAACACATCCTGTTCCCGCTTAACCTTGAGCAGATAGCTGAACTGCCGGGCGTCGTGCATGATGCTCGAATAGGCCCTGGCCGAAAGGAACGTGGTTTTGACAAAATCGTTACGGTCTTTGCTAGCGGCATCGATGGCCCCTCGACTGGGATCGAACGTCGCAGTGGTGACTATTTCTGGCCGACCGGCAGGGCGATACTTCATTCGCAATCCGCCAATCGCGAAATCCTGGGTGACGGCTGCCTGCCCCGCGCAAGTGGCCGACGAATCGGGACTGTCCGCGAAACGCTCGACGCGGACGGCTTCGATCTCCAACATGCGGTTCGCTTGTTCGGGCGTCCAATTCCCCGCGATACGAATTGGGAATCGCGGATCCATCCCGCGAAACAGAGGGCGCCACAAGGGATCAGGACTAACTTTGCCGAGCTGCTGCCCACGTAACTGTCCGAGGATCGTCGCCGCGAAAGGGTTGGTTGCCCCACCCAGCAAAAAAAAACCTTCCAGCAGGGTTGTTTTTCCGGCGTTGTTTTTGCCCACAATGAGATTGATCCGACGCAGGCCGTCGCAACTCAAGTGGTCAATCCCTCGGAGGTTTTCCAGTTCAATTCGCTGATACATCGCTTCGGTTTTTGGGCATGGAAATCGCCCCTCATAAAAAGAGTCGCAAGGACATCGCTTACAATTCCTGGCCGTCCTCCAAGGGAGGCGGATTCGGCTTTTCGGCCGTCTCCTGCCGTTCGCGCCAGGGCTTCTTTTGCTGGTAGCTTTCCAGTTCCTTCTTGAGCTGGTCTTTGCTCTCTCCCTGGCTCAGTTCCACCGCTTTCGCGGACCACTTCAGCGCCGTTTCAAAGTCGCCTTTCTCGGCGTAGCCCGAGGCGAGCGTGCTGAGGATGTGGCCCGCCTTGAAATCGGTTAGCTCGCAGGCTTTCGTAGCCAGCTTGATCGACCGTTCGGGATCGCGGAGCTTGGCGTCGGGCGAAGTGGCCAGCACCCAGGCGAGGTTGTTGAGGATGCCCGTATTGTCCGGATCGAGACGCAACGCTTTGTCGAAATCGGCGATCGCTTCCGCATGGCGGCCGACACTCAAATAGGCGTCGCCTCGGGAACGCAACGCGGACGCGTTGTCCGGATTGGCGGAGAGCATACCGCCCAGAACCTGGATCGCGAACCGTGGCCAACCGCCAGCGACATAAATCTGTGCCGCTTGGAGTCGGATGAGGTCGTTCTCTGGGTTCATTCGGGCGATTTCCCGCAAGTCCCGAATCGCCTCGACATACTTTTTCTGATCGACGTACACGCCGCTGCGAAGGAGCAACGCTTGCGGCTGGCCAGGTCGAGCTTGGAGGATGCGATTCAAGTCGGCCATCGCCGAATCGAGCTTGTCCTGCTGCATATTCAACTGGGCCCGCAGCATCAGGGCGTTCAAATCCCTGGGTTCCAGCTCGAACGCCTTGGTGGCCGCTTCCACAGCGGCGGGCAGCTTGTCCTGCGCCGCGAGAATCCGAGCCCGCAAAAGATAGCTCATCGAAAGCTCTGGCCGCCTGGCGATCGCCGCGTCCACTTGAACCAGAGCGTCGTCGAGCTTCTTGGAGGAGACGAGCGCTTCGGCAAGCGCGAGCCGCGCGGCGAGGTTGTCGCCATCCTGCTCGACCAAATGTTTCAAGTCGGCGATCGCTTTGTCGCCGGCGCCGGCCGCTAAATGATGCAGGGCCCGGGCCTGCCAAGCGTCAGAGTTCGCGGGGTCGGCGTCGATCGCCGCATCGAGATCCTTGAGCCGCTTCGTCGCGTCGTCGGTCAGTTCCGCCCGCGCCACGTACGCTTCGGACAACGATTCCTTCGCGTCGTTGTCGTTGCGGAGCGCGGCGATCGCGATATCGGCCGACTTGAGCCCCGCTTGGCGGTCGCCGCCGGGCAACGCGTGCAGCCGCGCCCGCAGCAAATGCACCTCGGCGTCCTCCGCGGCGTACTTCAACGCCTTGTCCAAATCCTTCATCGCGAACCCACGCAGCGCCATCCACTGCGGATTGGGCGGCTTGCGTTCCAGAAAGCTCGCCGTGATCCGCCGGGCGCGGTCCAGCATCGACGACACAATCAATTGCTTGGCGAACTCTTGGTTTTCCTTGTCGAGGCCCTTTTCGAGCGCCTCCTCGGCGAGCATGGCGACCTTTTCCAAATCGTCGAACGACTCCGCGTTGAGCTGCAGCTCGGTGGCTTGATCGAGCGTCATCTGGCCCTTGTTGCTCGATTCGGCCGGGCCCGCCGCCGGCTTCGCGGGAACCGGTTTTTCGGGCGCTTGCTTCTCGGGCGATTGCTTCGCTGGCGCCGGTTTGGCCGGGCTTTCCTGGGCCGGCAAGCTTGGGCTGGCGAGGCAGAAGGCGGCGGCGAGCGTGCCGCCGAGGAGAAGGCGGCGACTGAGTCGTCGGCCGGAGGCGCTGATCGATGTCGGTCGGCGAGCTTGCGAGTGGGCGATTGGTGTTTTCGCTTCGCTGGATCCAGTCATTTCGCAGTCCATCAACGTCACTCCCCTACATTCCCT
>JBIKVL010000428.1:0-4707 GCA_044356875.1 Pirellulaceae bacterium
GGACGAACGTGGCGCCGTTGCCACCGAGCGAAGCAGCGCAGCTCGCCTTGCTGCGGAACTGGACGCAGCTCGCCGCCCAGTCCCGCTCGTCGCCCTTGCCAGCGACCATCGCGGGCCGCGACGCCCGACCACTGCAATCGCTGCCGGCGTTGGGACCATCCAACGCGACGGCGGCCACTGCCGCCACCGCCGCCACAAACGCGACCAACGCGGCAATCGCCACGAACGCCTCGGCGGGTCCTTCTGCAATTCCTCCAATCCCGACGGCGGCGACCCCGAAGAATATGGCAACGGCGGGAGCCGTGGACGCAACGTTGGAACTCCCGCGCGACCCGTTCGACCCAGAGATCTTCAATCGACGGTACGGGGAAAAGACCAGCCCGTAGACGCCTTTTTTTGGGCGTGATGGGGGCGTTCCGCCTGATCGGCAACTCCAACTTCGCGTGGCGCCAGTCGGTTCTTTTCACGCTCGGCTGGTTCGGCGAGTTTTGCGGCGACCCACCGATGTCGCTGGTCTCACCGCCAGAAGCAAGATCCAGAGCGTCTTCCGCGTCAGGATTGGTGACGGAGCGGCGTCTCGGGCACGGCCGCCGGATACTTGCCCTAAACGCATTGCCGGTCATACTCTAAGGGGTCATTGAACGCGCTTTGCCGGGAGGTTGAGTCATGCCGACATACGTTTACGAAGTGATCCGCGAGGATGGAGAGCCTGGCGAGCAATTCGAGATTTTCCAGCGAATGGCGGAGGAACCGCTCCAACGGCATCCCGAAACCGGAGCGCCGGTCCGACGCGTGTTCCAGGCGCCGCACATCACGGGTCTCGCGTCGATGGGCAAAGCGGAGAAGTCGATCAAGGATGATCGGAAGCTCGAAAAGATGGGCTTCACGAAGTACGTGAAATCGGGAGATGGCACGTACGAAAAGGTGTGTGGGTCGGGACCCAGCATGATCCAGAAACCGGTCGATTGAGGGAGTGGGATTGCCAGTGAATAGCGAAGCATGCGGCGTGTCGAGTGGCGAAGATCGCGGCGCGACGGACGCTGGCGGGAAGCGGCTTGCCACCGGAGTTCCCGGGTTGGACGCGTTGCTGGGCGGCGGACTGCTCCCCGGCACGTTGACCGTGGTCGTGGGCGCGACCGGCATTGGCAAGACGCAGTTGGGAATTCAGTTCGCGCAGGCGGGCGGCGAACACGAAGGTCGCCGCGGCGTGGTGTTCGACATGACGGCCCGCGGGGATTCGCAGAGCCACTCGGACTATGCGCGGCGGATGTTCGGGTGGCGGATGTCGCCGGTCGACATCCAGTCCAAGCCGGCGCTCGAACGGTTCTTCGCGCCGGATTTCCAGGACGGCGACTACCTGCATGTTTTCGATTATCGCGGCCAGCGGGTCACGCGGCGGGACTTGGAATGGGAGCAGTGGCAGGAGTGGCAAAGCCAATTGAACACCCGACTGGGAACGGCCATCGCGTTCCTTTACGGGAATTTCGTTCGGGGCGCGCGGCGCGTGGTGGTGGACGGGATTGAGCCGAGCGACCGTCCGGGCGAGTCGATCCAGTACAACCTTTTTGAGTACGTCTATCACCAGATTCTTCGGAAAGACCCCGAGTGGGTGGCGCGGGATCTGTTCCGCGAACGATACTTGGCGAACGCGGCGGCCGCCGCCGCGCACGCCTACGATCCGGCTCGAATCGGTTGCCTGCTGTTATGCACCTCGCACGAGTCGATGCTTGAGGATCTGGTGTCGCGGCGATTGGACGAGGGCGACGCGTTGTCGAACGCCAACACACTGATTTTCATGGGGAAGGTCCGCGACGGCCAGGAAATGGGACGGGCGTTGTACGTGGCCAAGCACCGGGGCAGCGAGTGCGTTGATCGCATCGTTCCCTACCGGATCACCGCGGCGGGTATGGCCATGTTATGAGGCCCGAACTGATTTCGGTGATATTGCTCGGCCACACGCGGCCGCGACCGACAGCGGTTGCCGGGAGAATCCTTGCGGATTGAACCTACGATGACTCCTCCCGAATCGAACCTCGAGGCATGCCCGCAGCTGGCCTGTCCCACCGAAGCCTACTGGCGTGGATTCCTCGCGGGCGATTCCTCGGATCAAGATACTTCTTGGATCGATGATCACCTCGCGGTTTGCAGCGCGTGCCGCCAGACGCTCGACGATCTTTCGGCGGACTCTTGGATCGCGCCGCTCCTCCAAGAACGGCTGACGTGGGAAGGTTTGTCAGCGTCGCCGCCGCCCGTCGCGTCACAGTCATCGCTGCAATCGGCGGCGAAGTTTTCGCACGTGCCGCCGCTACCCAATAGCGCGTCGACGCCCCACATTCCCGGCTTGATCCTCCTGGGCCTCATCGGCAAAGGCGGCATGGGAATGGTCTATCAGGCGATCGATGAGGCGACCGGGGAGTCGGTGGCCTGTAAAGTCCTTGCGCGGATGTGTCCCACCGACGAGGAACTCGGCCGATTTCGTTCCGAGGCGGCCGCCGTCGCGTTGCTCGACCATCCCCACATCGTAAAACTGCTGCGCAGCGGCCAAGTGGATGGAATGTCGTACTTCGTGATGGAGCTTGTGCCGAACGGTTCGCTGGAGCAGCAGTTGCGGGCACAGCCGTTGCCGCCCCGGGACGCCGCACGGTTCCTGGCGAAGGTGGCTCGGGCTATCGCCCACGCCCATGGTCGCGGCGTAGTGCATCGCGATCTGAAGCCCTCGAACATCCTGCTGGGAGGCCCGCGTGTCGCCGCGTTCGACTGGGTCTCCGGCAACGAGTCGGCGACCTCAGCGTCCAACTTGGCCTCGTGGGTCGATTTGCCGCCCAAAATCGTCGACTTCGGACTAGCCAAACTTTCCGCCAGCACCACCCACTGGACTCATACAGGCCAGTTGGTGGGGACGCCCGCTTACGCCGCTCCCGAGCAGTTGACGGGGCGACCGGTCGTCGCGCCGGACCCGCGGTGCGACGTCTATTCGCTCGGCGCGATACTTTATCAATTGCTCACCGGTGTGCCCCCTTTGCAAGCGGACGATATTCTCCGAACGATTCGATTGGCGTTGGAAGTCGAGCCGACACCGCCACGGAGTTTACAACCCGGTATCCCGCGCGACCTGGAAACAATCTGCCTAAAATGCCTAGCAAAGGACGCCGCCGCTCGCTATCACTCCGCGGAGGCGCTGGCTGACGATCTAGACCGTTTCCTCGAGCGACGGCCCATCCAGGCACGACGTCCCCGCTTGCCCGTCCTGGCGGCGCGGTGGGCCAGACGCAGTCCTTGGAAAGCCGCCGCGATCGCGCTGGCCGCCGTCGTGGCGGTCGGCTTCTTGATTATTCCGACCATCACGGCCATGCATTACCGCGAGGTGGAGCGGCTGCAACGCAGGGCCTCCGTGGTAAGCGAGCAGTCTCGTAAGCTCGCGGAGACAAACCTCCTCAATGCTTGGGAATCGCAATCCCGGTATTTCATGGCCGAAGGCGATGACATCGAAGCCTTGCGGTATCTGACGATGCTGGCGAGCGGTACCAACGCGAATCCGCAAACGCGGACCCGGGTCGACAGTATCCTCCGCGAATTGCCCCGGCCCGAGTTGCGTGTGATGCTGCCGATCGGGGAACAGCCACTCGCGTCCGGTTCGATCCCGGGCCGTGTTCGGATACACGTCAGTGCCGATAGCGGAAAGCTCCGAGTGCAACTGCAGGACACGCCGGTGGCTTGGGAGATCGATGTAGCGACCGCCAACGTGACGACAATCAGCTTGGCGGCCGGGCCGCTGACCGACGATCAGCAGTGGCGTTTGGAGTCCAGGGTCCATGAGCCGCGGTTGCGGCTTGCGCCGCTGGCGGCCGGACCGTCCGCGATCGAATTGGAGAAGCCCGCCGTATCACCCCGGAGATGGTTGCGGTTGTGGCGTTCCCCTGACGGCCGGTACGTCGCCGCGCTCGGCCAAACAGCCGCTCCCGCCGCCCGCCAAACGTCGTCGGACTCGGACGCGGGGACTGATGCCCAACGGGACACGAAAGGGGCCGCGGCACCCATGGTGCCGCCCGCTGCCTACGTTTGGCACCTTTGGGCATTGCCGGAAGGCCGGCTTTTGCGAGCGGAGGGATACGCGGTGCGGACCGCGGCGGCGGACCTTTGCTTCGAGTCCGACCCACTGGCGATCATTACGCCGCTGGAAATCCGGTATATCTCCCGCGATGACGGCCGCGTCGTGCTCGAACTGGATAGCCTGCATCCCACGCAATCAGAGGTAACCCCCGATCGACGATTGCTGGCCACCGTCGACGACTTCAATGTCGCGATCTACGCGATGAAAGATGTGGATGGCAACGGACTGGCCACAGCCATCCGCCAAGTGCCGCTACCGAGCCGCTTTCACATCAGCCGTCAACATCCCGTCGCCGCTTTGGGAAGCATGAATGGGGGCGTGAAGTTGATCGACTTCGTGAATCCAGCGTTGAGCAAAGTGAGCCCTTTGCCACGGCGTGGAGCCATCCAATGCCTGCGCTTCGACGATCGTCGGCCCTTTCTTCTCGTCGCGGATGCGCGCGGCAATGTGGCGATCATCAGCGCGCTCTCGGCGGATGTCGTTGTTCCCTGGATTCCCCATCGCCGACCGCTGCTGGACATGGCGTGGACGCCGAAGGGCGATTTCGCCGTGTTGGATGAATCCGGCCTCTTGACCCTGTGGCGTTGGCCCGACTC
>JBIKVL010000429.1:0-4700 GCA_044356875.1 Pirellulaceae bacterium
CAGCCGCTCCCGCTACTCCGTAACGAAAGCCGACTGGCAATCTCCCCAGCACGCCGCGACGGACCTTCATCCGTCGCGGCGCCTGGGACCGTTCGTTCCAGCTGCACTTGCTGGTCCATGTCGCGAGCTGCGGGCCGCGAAATCATCCCGTTCCGAGCCAAATCTGCCTCCCCGGGCATTTCACGACGCATTAGCTTTCCTTCATGCGTCGGCACGAAAGGCGTGATCGCTGAATTGCGAGCCGGGAAGGGCGGAAAAGTGGGCAAGGGCCGAAGAAGATTGGTTTGCGAGTGGAAAAATCGCGAACTACGATATCGAGACGTTTTCGTAGCGTGGCCGCTTTTTCGTTTCCACGGCCGCTCGTCGCGGTTCCCAGGGCGATTGGTGAGCGGCGAACGGCGTCACGGAATGGGCGGCGGACACGAACCAGCAGTTGATTTTGTTGGTCTAGGGGCTTTGGGTTGGCTTTGTCGATCCGTATATTGCCCCTAGCTCAACGTCTGATTGGTCTCGCGCCTGCGAAGCTGAGCACCCTAAGGAGAGAACCATGCGAATCCACATCTGGGGCCTGACTGCGGTGTTGGGCGTCCTTTTCGCCTTTGATACGGCTGCGGCGGGTCCGTTCCGGCGAATTTGGGAAAAGCGTAAAGCCGAGTTGTACTCCGAGTTGTCGGCGGACCTGTCCGCTCAAGTCATCGCGGATGTCAGTCTCGCGGAACAGCGGCTCCAGGGGTCGCTCAACGCCCAAGTGGCGAACGAGGCGTCGAAGCTCCAAAATCAGTTTGACGCCGAGTCTAAAAAGTTGGGCGACATGTTCGCCGCCCAGTCCAAAGGGCTGGACGACAAATACATTGCCCAAGCGAAAAAGTTGGATGACCAGTTCACCGCCGAAGCGAAACGGCTCGGTCTGAAGTTGGACGCGGAAGTCAAGTCGCTCAACGACAAATTTGCCGCCCAGACGAAGTCGTTGGACGAACGCTTCGATACCCAGACAAAGAAGCTCCGTGAGCAGATCGAGGCCGATTCCGCGGCGCTCAAGAAGCAAGTCGGCGATCTTGTCGCCGCCGAGTCGAAGAAGCTGAAGGACCAAGCGGAAGCGGACGCGAAGAAACTGGCGACCCAGGTGGAAACGGAAGGCAAGAAACTGGCCACACTGGTGGACACGGAAACGAAGAAGCTCGCGGCGACGCTTGACGTCGACCGCAAGAAGCTGTCCGACAAACTCGAATCGGATGGAAAGACGCTTGCCGCCCAGATCGCGGACAACGGAAAGAAACTGGCCGCTCAGGTTGAGGCAGATGGCAAGAAGTTGCAGGACAAGTCCGATGCCGAACTGGCGAAGCTGAAGACGCAGCTCGACAAGCAAGTCGCTGATGCGTCGAAGAAACTGAGCGATCAAGGAGTTGCCGAGAGCAAGAAGATCGCCGACGCCGTCGACGCCCGAGTGAAGACGGCGGCCGATGGGCTCATGGCGCAAGTCAAAGCCGATGTCGCGAAGTTGCCGGATGCGGTGGCCAGCCAAGTGAAGGACCAATCCGCGAAGTTGAAGGCGGAACTCGTTGAATTGATCAAGGCCGAAGTGAAGGCCGCACTGCCGAAGCCGGAAGCGCCCAAGCCGGAAGAGAAGAAGCCGGAGGAAAGCAAGCCGGAAGAAAAGAAGCCGGAGGAAAAGAAGTCGGAATAGGAGAAGACTTCCTAGTCGGATTACGAGATCGTTCGTGCAGCGATCTCATTGAAAAGCGGCTAGAACAACAGGGCTGGTAAACGACCGAAGCAGACGGCCGTTTACCGCCAACACCGTTCGATTAGCGTTATTCACTGCTGCTCCTAAGCTTGCGTCTGCTGAAATAGGGAGGGATAAAGGCACTCGGATTCACCCCAAGTTAAGGACGGTTGTACCTGTTGGCCGAAGGCCAACTTCAACGTAGCGTGGGGCAACGCCCTAGGTGGGCCAGGCAACACACCCTGGGAAATCGCGAGTTACCGAAAACCTCCCTTTGGTTGGCTGAAGGCCAACCTCAACCCATTGTGTCGCCTCAAAAGAGGCCCATTTTGCGGCAATTCGTGGAAACTCGCCAATCCCTACCATTGGCTTTGGTGAGGTTGGCTTTCAGCCAACCAATTGTGATGGGGCGGTCAACCGTCCTAGGGCGTTGCCCTAGGCTACGGTGAGATTGGCCTTCGGCCAAAGAATCGGCAACGATTGACCGCCCGTGAAAACGTGCCGTAGCACTGTTGACGATTGGGTTCTAAACGCCCCGTGAAACCGCGACGCAACCTTCAATTCCGAAATTGTTTACGGAACATTGAACGGTATTGGCGGTAAACGACTGAACTCCGTCGCTTCGCTGTTCCAGCCGAGCCAGCGTTTTGGCCTGGCGGCAAACCACATCGACCGCGGTGACGCGTCAACTCTGAGTCGTGTGGATGAACAGCGCTTTCTTCTCGCCGGGAAGTGTGAAATCGAAGCCGCAGAGGCGAAAGAAGTCCTCTTTGGACGTGATCGCCATCACCTCGATGATGCCCTTGCGGCGGGCGAGATCTACGCACGCCTGCACCAACCGCTGGCCAATACCGAGTCGTTGGTGGTCGGTGGCGACTGCCAATGACCGGACCTCGGCCAGTTTAATCGAGTAGATTTCGAGCCCCACGTAGCCGACGAGGCGGCCAGCGTCCTCCGCGACGAAGCTGGAGGGGAGAAGCTCGATCAATTCGCCCTCGGAACGCGGCAGCAGGACGTCGCGTTCCACGAACGGCTCGATAAGCGCGAGGATATTGTCGAGGTCGTCGAATCGAACGGGCCGGATCGTCACCGCCGCCGCACGCCGGGCGAGCAGTTCGTCGGGCGTGGCGGCGGGGTCGGATGCGTCGGACGGTTCGATCGGCATCAAGAAGCGGCCTTTTCGAGTTAGAGTTGGGCCTTCAACGCGGCCAGGGCGGCCTCGTAATTGGGCTCGTTGGTGACTTCCGGAACCACTTCCGCGTACACAACGCGGCCGTCCTTGTCGAGCACAAACGCGGCTCGGGCCAGCAGCATCAGTTCCTCGATCAGCACGCCCCAGTGGCGTCCAAACGAGCGGTCCATGTAGTCGCTGCCCGAACGCAGGTTCGAGATCGACTCGGCGCCGCAGAACCGGTTCATCGCGAACGGCAGATCGAGGCTTACGGTAACGGCGTTGATGCTGCCGCCGAGCGCCCCGAGTTCCTCGTTGAACTTCTTGGTCTGCTTTTGGCAGACGCCCGTATCGAGGGATGGGACGACGCTCAGGATTGTCGGTTTGCCCTTGAGGTCGGCGGGGGTCAATGTCTTGAGTCCGCCTTCGTAGTAATGCAGTTTGAAATCCGGGGCGGAGGAGCCGACTTGAACCGCCTCGCCCGCCAACGTCATTGGATTGCCTTTGAAAGTCACCGCGCCGCTGCGTCCCATGTCGTGTGTCCTTTGCTTGAAGAGGGGTGTTTGAAGTGGTGCGAGTTCGGGCGGCGACGATTGGATGTCAAGCTGGGTGCCGCCGAACCGGATCGCCGCTGAGTTCGTTTAAGGCGACATCCACGGTGGCTGTTTGCCCGCCGCTGGCATGCCGATCACCTTGACGCTCGATACGGCCGGGTGCCGAGCGACCTCGTCGATCGCCGCCGCCGGCGGGACGCCGTCGAGATTGAGGACGCCGACGGCTTGGCCGCCGGGTTGGTCGCTGGCGCGGCCGACGGACATTTGGCCGATATTGATTTGGTGTTCGCCGAAGATCGTACCGACGCGGCCGATGATGCCCGGCACGTCGCTGTGGCAGAAGATCAGCAGGTTGCCGTCGAGGTAGGCTTCGAGTCGATAGTCGTTCAACCGGACGAGACGCGGCATATTGGAGCCGAACAGCGTACCGCTGGCCGAATAAACTTTGCCGCCGCACCGCATTTCGACGGACATCGACGAGCTGAACGCGCCGGGATCGGTCCGCGATTCCTCGCTCAGCGGAATGCCGCGTTCGCGGAACAGCACTTCGGCGTTGACGATGTTGACTTCGTCGTCGAGCACGCCTTCCAGCAATCCGGCGCAGAAAGCGGAGGTCAGCAGTTTCGTGTCGCGGCGGGCGACCTCGCCGCGGTAATGGAGTTGGCAGTTTTCGGCGCCGCCCTCATGCCACTGCGCCATAAAGCGGCCCAGCCGATAGGCGACATTGAGGAATCCGCGGAGGCTCTCCAGCGTCTTCGGATCGATCGCCGCCATGTTGACCGCGTGCCGCACCTCGCCGGTCGTGAGGAAGTTGACGAGCAGTTGCACGGCTTCGACCGCGACTTGGGTTTGGGCCTCTTCAGTGCTGGCTCCCAGGTGGGGCGTGACGAGGACGTTTTTCATCTGGAACAGCGGGCTGGCCGTGCAGGGTTCGGTCTCGAAGACGTCGAGCGCGACGCCGCCGATTTTCCCCGATTGCAGGCCAGCGACGAGCGCCGCTTCCTCGTAGATGCCGCCGCGGGCGCAATTGATCAGCCGCACGCCCGACTTGAGCAGTTCCAGCTCGTTCATGCCGACCAAGTACTTCGTTTCGGGAGTGAGCGGCGTGTGGACGGTGAGGTAGTCGACCCGCGGCAGCATGTCGGCGACCGCCTCGACCCGTTCGATGCCCATTTTGGCCGCTTGCTCGGCCGACAGAAAGGGATCAAAGCCGATCACCCGCATCTGGAACGCGAGCGCTCGCTTGGCGACC
>JBIKVL010000430.1:0-4689 GCA_044356875.1 Pirellulaceae bacterium
TCGACTTCCGCAGCGCGAACGTCCCGCTCGCCGTGAAGAAACCGCTCACATCGAGCGCCAAAGCGCCCGACACTTCCAACAGCGGGCCGGACTGGCCGGTCAGATCGAGCGAACGCGTCGTGCTCGGACCCGTACGAATCGTCAGCGGCGCGGCCGCGAAATCGATCAACACGCCGTTCTTGTCCGGACGGTTGATCGACACTCCGAGGTTCGAACCCGACAGCGTCAGGCCGTCGATCCCTTGCAGCGAGGCCGTACCCGCTGTCGCGTCCACCGCCGTCCAAATGCGGGACGCATCGCTCTTGAGCGACGCGATCGCCAGTGCGAACTCGACGCCGTCCAGTCCCATCCCCAACTGGTTCGCCGTGCCCGCGTTCACGCCCGCGAACGCCGACAAACCGCTGCCGCCCACCGTCAACAAATCGACCGTCGCCGACTGGCCACCCTGCAGCGTGACCGTCGCGTCCGAACGCCGCACCGCGAAGCTGCCGCCCACGTGGAAGAAATCGCCCACTTCCAACCGCAACGTCCCGCCCGCTTCGAGCAACGCGCCGTCCGAACCCGCCATCGACAGCGTCCGCGAAGACGACGGGCCCGTCGCGATCGTGAGTGGACTCGCCGCCAGATCCAACACCACCCCGGCGCTATTCGGTCGGTTCACCGACACGAACAGGTTCTCCGCCTGAACGCCCACTTCCGACAGGCCCTCGAACGAAACGCTCGCAGCGCCCGCCGTCGCCGCCGTCCATTTCACCGATGGATCCGATTGCGACGTCGCGATCGCTACCGCCAGTTCGACACCGCCGACACGCAAACCGACCGCGTTCGCGCCGCCGCCGTTCAAACCGACGAAGCCGCCTAAGTCGCTCGCGCCGATCGTCAGCAAATCGACCGAAGTTGCTGAACCGCCCGTTGGCGTCACTTGCGCCGTCGACTTCGTGAGCGCCAAGTCGCCGCTCGCCGTGAAGAAGCCGCCTAGGTCGACCGCGATCCGCCCCGCCACCTCAAGCAGCGCGCCGCGATCTCCATCCATCGACAACGTCCGAGTCAGTCCCGTCCCCGTCGGCACCGCCAGCGGCGAAGCGGCGAAGTCGATCACCGCCGCCGCGCCGGCGCCCGCCGCGCCACCCGTGTCGGGACGATTGATGCTCACCGACAAGTTGGAACCGGAGAGCGAAACGCCCGGCACACCGTAGAACGAAGACGACGCGGCCGACGCCGACAACGCCGTCCACTTCCGCGTTGGATCCGCCTGCGACGACGCCAACGCGAGCGCGAAATCGACATCGGTCATCGCCAAGCCCACCGCGTTCGCCGTCCCGCCATTCACGCCCGCGAACGCCGACAGCCCCTGGCCGCCGATCGAGAGCAGATCGACCGCCGTGGTCGTGCTCGAAGCGTCGGCGAGCGTCACCGAACCGCTCGAACGCCGCAGCGCCAGCGACCCGCCCACTTGGAAGAACCCGTTCACGCCGATCGCGAACGTGCCGCTCGCCTGCACGAGCGAACCAAGCTGCCCGTCCATGTCCAGCGACGGCGCCGTCGGATCGCTCGAAACGCTCAACGGCAGGCTGGCCCAGTCGATCACTTGGCCCGTCGTGTCGGGACGGTTGATCTCGATCGCCAGATTCGTCGCGGACAGCGTCACGCCATCCAAGCCAGTCGCCGTCACCGTGCCCGCGCTCGCTTCAAGCGCATTCCAATAACGGCTGGCATCGCTGGCATCGGCCGCGAAGGCGTAGGACGCGTTTACGCCGCCAAGCGACAAACCGCGATCCACGGCCCCATTCCGCACGCCTGCGAAGCCACTCGCGTTCGCAAGGCTTAACGACAGCAGTTCGACCGACTTCGCTTCGCCATTGGCGAGCACCACGTTTCCGAGCGACTTGCGGAACGTCGCTGTGCCAGTCGCATGGAAAAAGTCCGCCACGCCGAGCGTCATCGTGCCCGTGACGTAGGTTGACTCGCCGAGCGCGCCATCGATGTCGAGCGTCCGGGTCGAGCCGCCACCGGCAGCAACCACAAACGGTTTGTCGCTGTAGTCGACCACGACGCGGCTGTCGTCGCCGTCGTTCACCACCAGGCCCAGGTTCGTGGCGGTGAGCGTCACGCCGTTGATCCCGGTCAACGTGGCCGAACCGGCAATCGCGTCGAGGGTGGTCCACTGGCGATTGATGTCAAGCCGGTCGGATGCCAAGACGAATGCGACATCGAGGTTGCTGAGCGTGACGCCCGCGGCATTGGATTCCCCCGCATTGACACCGGCGAAGCCCGATAAGCCGAGACCGCCGACCGTGAGCACGTCGGCCTCGACCGTCGTCCCGTTCGACAAATCCAGCGTCTCGATCGATACCGACAAGCTGACGTTGCCATTGAGTGTGGCGTAGTTCGCGATCTTGAGCGCCGCGGTCGCCGTGATCTGGTAGGTTTCGTCCGCGAAATCGAGCGCAAGCGGCGAGCCGTCGCCAGTCGTGATGCTGACGGGCGACGTCGAGAGTTTCGCGGCAACCGTGGCGGCGGTTCCGCCGAGCGTGCCATCGGCCGTATTGAACGCGACCGCGATGTTCGAAGCGGAGCCGGTTACGGAATCGGCCAGCACGGTCGCCGACGACGCGGTCGCTCGAACGGCCGTCCAGGTTCGCAAATCCGCGCCGCTCGCGCTGTCCTGCGGCGAGGCCAGCAGCAGGCCCAATTCAACGCCGGACAGCGAGAAGCCCGCCGCCGCCGGATTGCTCGCCGGTCCGTTCGCGCCGATGAAACCGGTCAGTCCACTGCCGCCGATCTTAAGCATGTCGGTCGCGACCGTCGTGTTGTCTGCCAACGTCAACGTGCCAGTGGTCTGTTCAAGTTCGATCGCGCCGCTGATGCTCACGGTGTCTCGAATCGCCAGTTCCACCGAACCGCCGATGCGACTGACATCTTGGGCGAGCGCGATCGTCTGGGTAACGCCGCCAACGGTGATCGAGCGATTGATCGCCGCGCCGGTCACGTTCCGTTGGACGTTGAGCGTGCCCGAAAGCGTCACGCCATCGACGCCGGCCAGACCCGCCGACGCGCTGGCGTCGAAGGCGTAGAGTCCCGTGGGCGAGACGTAGGCGGAAAGCTGGCCGTCCCGCAAGGCAATGCCGACATCGTCCGCCGCGCCAGCGCTCCGCGTATCGCCAATAAACCCAGAAACATTGGTCGCGCGCACGAGCAATTCGCGAGACGGCGCCGTGCCCGCGATCTCCATCGCGAAGGCGCCAGTGAGCGTGGTCAACGGCGTGCCAAGATCGAGCGTTCCGCCAACTCGCTTGACGAGTTCGCCGTTCGCGAAGGCGAGCGTCGTCGTGCTCGTTGGCGTCTCGATCGTCGTGTTGATGGCCGTGTTCAACGTGTTCACCTCGATCGCGGCAGTGCCCGCGAGCGTCAAACCCGTCACGCCCTGCAACGACGCGGCACCGGAAGCCTGCACGGCGTAACGGGCTTCCGATTCACTCGGCGCTCGTTCGGCGATCAGGCCCACACTCACATTGGATAGCTGGACGCCCTTCGCGGCATCCGTTCCCGAGCCAATTCCGACAAACGCCGAGCCGTTGGTGACGCCCAGCGTCAAGCGTTGGATCGAACCGTTGTCCGAGCGGGTCACAAGCACATCGCCAGACATGGTCGCGAAACCAGCAACACCGACGGTGGCCACGCCGCTGACATCGAGCAGGCTGCCGCTGGCGCTGTCCATATTCAGCGTAATCGCGCTGCTGGCGCCCGTTTTGACGTCGAACGAGGTTGGATTGAAGTCGATCAACGAACCGTCAGCGGCCGGCCGGTTCACCGCCACAGCCAGGTTCGATGCCGAAAGGTTAATGGCGCTGGAGCCGGCGAACGACGCGCTCGTCGCGTTGGCCTTCATGGCGGTCCACACGCGGTTGTCGCCCGAGTTTTCCCGCGCAACCGCGACGCCAAAGTCGAGCCCAGTAAGCGATAGGCCGACCGCTTCGCTCGTGCCGGCATTCGCGCCAGCGAAGGCGTTCAGGTTGGAACCGCCAATCGTTAGCACCTCGACCTCGGTACTCGTGGTCGTACCGTTGGCGAGCGTGAGCGCCTGGTGTTTGCGTTCTACCGTGAAGCTGCCGTCGGCGGAGAAGAAGTCGGCGACCTCAATGGCACCCGAGTAAGTGAACGTCGTGTCGCCAAAGTAGGTTCCGAGGAATTCGCCGAGGTCGTCGGCAATCGCGGAGCTCGGCGGCGCGAACTGGAGACCGGCTGACTTCACAATCAGCTTGGCTTGCCCACCACTGACGACGACATCGAAAAACCGATCACCGGAGGGAAAGAGAAGGCCTTGGGCTTGATCGAACTTGTCCGTGAACGACCCAGTGGTCGTCATGAAGATGAATTCGTCGCCCACGCTGGGCACGAAACCGTTCACCAGCTGGACTTGCAGCGTTCCTGTGAGTGTCACAGCGGAGCTGACATTGATTTGATCGTAGCCGTCGCTGTCATTACCTCCCGGAACATCACCGGGTACGCGGCCGCCAATCTCGACAAGCAGTGGGGAGCCCGGATCGGACGAAAGCGTGAGGTTTGGAACATTCGTCAGCTCGGTCGCCATCAACAACCGGGTTTCCAGCAATTCCCCCCTGAGCTTTCGGGCGCGCAGGGCATTTTGACGCCGAAGCCATTCGGCCGACGCCTTGACTCTCGAGGATG
>JBIKVL010000433.1:0-4687 GCA_044356875.1 Pirellulaceae bacterium
GGAGCGTTGACGCCCCGCATCGCGTTACAACCCGTGCTGGCACCCAGGAAACTGGCGGCCAACGCGACAAGTGCGGAGGAAACGACCGCGGAGCGGTGTCGATTGGAGCGGGGAAGTTGTCGGACCATCGGAGCCTCGCGTTAAAGTTCGCGTAACCATCCTGGTTTAGCTGACCGTTACAGGCTCTAGGATCGGAAGATTCGGATTTCGCCTTGAGGTTTTTCCCTGAGACCTCGCAGAATTTTGGGAAAAATCGTTCAAGAAGCCTCGCAGAGTCGCCTTCCGCCCTCATCTTTGGCCTGAAATAGAGCCCGTTCCGCGAGTCGCATGAGGGGCTGGAGCGGATGTTGGCCAAGGGCAGCTGATCGCTGCTGGCTTGCGTCGCCTCGCGCGGGGTCCGCGGTCGCGGAGACTGGCCCCCAGGCCCAGCCAGCGCTGGCGGTCAGGTGATCGGTTGCGGAAAAAGGCCGTTCCAGCCTGCCGATCGCGGCAAAGAGTCGTTCGGCATCCTGGCGGGCCAAGTCGCGCGAACGGGCTTTCCATGCGGCGATGAACTCGTCACCGCCCCAGCGGACAATGGTTTGCCACGGGCTGGCGGCGGCTCGGAGCCGATCGCCGACAAACCGCAGCCAGCGATCGCCGGCCTCCATCCCGCCAGCTCGATTGATCCGTCCGAGTCCGTCCAGGTCGAGCATCAGCACGGTCCAGGCGTCTGGCGAGTGAATGTTGCCATTCCGCCAGTCGTTTGGGGAATCGGCAGAGCAGGGGAGGACCGGCGCTGGCTCGAATGGCTCAGCAGTGGCCGGCGAAGCAGTCGACGAAGTAACCAGCGGTGTATGGAACTGGTTTGCGAAACGGGTCTCCCAGTCATAGCGGGAACGAAGGCCAGTCAGGTAGTCGGTCTCGGCCGCCGCTCGGGCTTCGAGAAGCTGGGCGTTTTCGGTCGCCAGCAAACGCTGCAATTGGCCGACTTCGATCAACGCGGCGACTAGCGCGTCGAGCGCGTCGAGCGCGTCGAGCGCGTTGGACGCGTTGGACGCGTCGATCGCGTCGGGCAGTTCGCGGGACAAATTTCCGGGAAGCGTTTGTTGGAAGCACGGTGGATGCTGTGGCGACGCCGTCAGGTGGATGCGCGGACCGTGCGTTTCTCCGTCGGTGGCAACCGCTTCGATCAGTAGTTGGCAGGTGTGGGCATCGCGAGGAACGATCGTGACGCGGTTGGCGGCGACGGCCGCCGTGAGCCAATTGCGGAGTGGCGATGGGGGGAGCTGATCCACGGACGGAGAAACGTGGATACTCCAAGAGCGGTGCATGGGAAAACTGCTTCGTTAGAGAATCGTGTGGTGGACAACGTGGAGCGGCCCGAATGGTTTGGCGGGTCACGAGCCCCAGCCTACTCGTCATTCTCCCCTGGCGACGGTTAGAATCGCCGCCGCGGCCAACGGATGGACGGCGGATTGAAGACGGAATCGGTAGTGTGCCGCCCGAGTTCGCGGCGGGAAAGGTGTTGCATGAATGCTGTGGCGGCCGACTTCGGCCCGGCGCCTTCGCTGTGGAAGCGGCGCCATCTGTTGGATTTGGAGAGTCTATCGGCGGCGGAGCTCCTGTGTGTGCTCGACACGGCCGCCCGATTCAAGCAGGCCACGAACGGATGCCGGTCCAAGTTGCCGTTGCTCACGGGCAAGACGACCTGCAATCTCTTCTTCGAAAACTCGACGCGGACCCGCACCAGTTTCTCCTTGGCCGCGCGGCGGTTGGGCGCTGACACGGTCGAGTTTGCGGCTTCGAGCAGCAGTCTGTCGAAGGGGGAGACGTTCATCGACACGGCGAAGAACATCCAGGCGATGAACGTCGACGCGCTCGTCATCCGCCATGTTTCTCCCGGCACGCCGCATGTCCTTTCCAACAACCTGCAGTGCTCGGTGATCAACGCGGGCGACGGGGCCCATGAGCATCCGACGCAAGGGCTGCTCGACATCATGACGATTCGCGAGCATCGCGGATCGTTGGAGGGCTTGACCGTCGCCCTGGTTGGCGACATCGCCCACAGCCGCACGGCCCGTTCCAACATCTGGGGTTTGAAGCGGCTCGGCGCCCACGTCATCGTCTGTGGACCGGCGACGCTCGTGTCGCGGACATGGGAATCGTTCGGCGTCGAAGTGGCGTACAGCCTGGATGAAATCCTGCCGCGCTGCGACGTGCTCAACCTGCTGCGGGTTCAGTTTGAACGGCAGACGACGCGGCCGTTTCCGTCGGTGCGGGAGTACGCGCTGCTGTACGCGATGAACCGGGAACGGATGGCGCGGGCCAAGCCCAACATCCTCATCATGGCGCCCGGACCGATCAACCGCGGCGTCGAGATCACGCCGGATGTCGCCGACGGCCCGCAATCCGTGATTCTCGACCAAGTCACCAATGGACTCGCCGTGCGGATGGCCGTGCTGTGGCTTGTCACCAGCCAGGGAGCGTAGGTTCGATGGAGCGTTTACTGATCCAAAACGGCCGCGTCATCGACCCCAGCCAGGGGCTCGACCGCGTCGTGGACGTGCTGGTGGAGAAGGGCCGGATCGCCGGCTTCGATCTGAAATCCTCGGGCGATTGCCAGATCATCGACGCCTCGGATTGCATCGTCGCGCCCGGACTCATCGATCCCCACGTGGAATTGCGCGAGCCCGGCTGCGAAGAGGACGAGACGATCGAAACGGGGACCGCCGCCGCGCTCGCCGGCGGTTTCACCTCGATCGGCTGCCTGCCGAATTCCGAACCGCCGATCGACACCCAAGCCGGCGTGGAATTCGTCCGGCAAAAAGCGGCGCGGGCCCGCAACGTCAATGTGTACGTGGTGGGCTGTGTGAGTAAAAACCGCGACGGCAAAGAACTGGCCGAGATGGGGTCGCTGGTCGAAGCGGGCGCTGTGGCGTTCAGCGACGCGCCACGCCCTATCCATAACACCGACCTGCTGCGCCGCGCTTTCGAATACAGCTTGATGTTCAAACGCCCGATCTTCGACCGGCCTGAAGTGCTCGAGCTCACCCACGGCGGCGTCATGCACGAAGGACGCACGTCGTTGGTCTTGGGACTGCCAGGCATACCTGCCGCCGCCGAGGAATTGGCCGCCAGCCGTGATCTGCGGCTCGCCGAAGCGACAGGCGGCCGACTGCATCTTGTCAACATCTCGACCACCGGGGCCGTTGAGCTCGTCCGCCGCGCGAAAGCCCGCGGCGTGAAAGTCACGGCGTCCGTCGGCATCGCCAATCTCGTGTTCACCGATGAACGGCTGCGGACCTTCGATTCCCACTACAAAGTCAACCCTCCCCTCCGCTCGTCCGACCACGTGGAAAGCCTGCTCGCCGGACTCGCCGACGGCACCATCGACGTGATCGCCAGCGGCCACGCGCCCCGCGCCGTCGAAAAGAAAATGCGTGAGCTCGATCAGGCTCCGTTCGGCATGAACCTGCTCGAGATGACGCTCGCGCTGGTCAACATGCACCTAGTCGTCCCCGGCTTGCTCGACTGGCCCGCCGCGATCGCTCGACTGGCCTGCAATCCGGCCCGCATCCTGGGCATTCCGAAAGGCACGCTCCGCCCCGGCGCCGACGCCGACATCGCGATCATCAATCCCCAAGCCCGTTGGACGGTCACGTCCCGGCAACTCAAATCGAAAAGCGACAACGCGCCACTGTGCGGCGTCGAACTGCTCGGACGCGTCGAGCACGTGGTCGTGGGCGGCGTGTTGAGGTTTTAGGGGCAGGGGGGGAGAGGGCAGGTTTCAGGGTTTCAGGGTTTTAGGTTGCAGGTTTCAGGTTGGCTTCTGGTTTCCGAGTTTCAGCTTTCGTATTTCGGTTTTCGAATTTCGGTTTTGGGGTCCGTGCCTCGCAGTGGTCAACCCGCGTAACCCGCGTTGGCAGCATTCGTACCGATCCCAGTTGTGCTACTTAGGAGGACGCTCCATGCGGTGGCTCGCTCGATCTTTTGGGTTGGCGATGGTTGTCGCCGTCTTGGCCGCCCCGAGTTGGTCCGGTCACTCGCCAGTCGCCAACCTTGTTCACGCGGACGATTCGTGGCGGGCCGAGGGAAGCCAAGGAATCGTGGTGGCCGGCGGGCCGGGCCCCGAGGCGGCCGAAGCCGGGATCGCCGTCTTGAAGGAGGGCGGAAACGCCGTCGACGCGGCCGCCGCCACGCTGCTCGTCCTGTCCGTGATCGATCCGGGCAACTTCTGTTTTGGCGGCGAAGTGCCGTGGCTGGTTTATCAAGGCGAACGGCGGACGGTCGAAGTGTTGGCCGGGCAGGGCGTCGCCCCGCGGTTGGCGACTCGCGAGCACTTCGCGTCGAAAGGCGGTATTCCGCCCACCGGCATCGAACCGGCAGCTGTGCCCGCGGCACTGGACGCGATCCTGACCGCCCTGGATCGCTACGGCTCGATCACTTTCGAGCGGTCGGCCCAGCCCATGCTCGTCGCGCTCGACAAGCGCCCCGACCCATGGTGCGGCGATTTGGCGAAGACGATCCACGAACTGATCGATGTCGAAAAGTCATCCACCGATCGGCGGCAAGGCTTGCGTCGCGTCGCCGACCATTTTTATCGCGGACCGATCGCTTGGCGGATCGACAAGTGGTCGCGGGCATCGGGTGGCTTGTTGCGCTATGCCGACCTCGCCACCCACACGACGCGAGTCGAACAGCCTGT
>JBIKVL010000432.1:0-4687 GCA_044356875.1 Pirellulaceae bacterium
CATTACCAGGCGAGCTGTTTGAAATGCCATCAGGACCGGGGCTGTTCGCTTCCCGAGGCCGAGCGTGCGGCCGCGCCCTCTGGCAACGCGTGCGTGGCCTGCCACATGCCGGCGCTCGACGTGCAAGCCGTGGCCCATACGTCGCTCATCGATCATCGGATTTTGAGGAATCCGAAAGCGGATCGAGCGACCGTTCGCGGCGGCACGCCCACGCCGGACGAACTCGTCCTGTTCGACAACGCGGCGGATCGGCTGCCGCGCCGCGAGGTGGAACGGGCGACGGGAATCGCGATGGTCGAGATCGCGACCCGCACCGGACAGCCGATCTGGGCAGCGCGTGCCGAGCGGCTGATCGTGCCCGCCGAGTTGGCTGACGCGCCGATGCAGGCGGTGCTGGATGCCATCGGCGACGACGTGTATGCGTTGGAGGCGCTCGGTTCGGCATATGAGCTAACGGAGCGGGCCGCGGCGGCGCTGGCGGCATGGCGGCACGCTTTGCGGTTCGCTCCACGCAGCGAGTCCTTACGGTTGAAAATCGCGATGAGTTTGCATGACGGCCAGGATTGGGAAGCGGCAACGGAAGCTTTTTCGCAATTGATCGACGTCAATCCGCACGTCGCCACGTATCACGGCCGCTACTCGCACGCTCTCGGAAATTTGCGGCGTCTGGAGGAAGCGATCGCGCCGGCGCGGCGGGCGTTGGAGCTCGACCCCACGCTGACGCATATCCATGAATGGCTGGCCGATCTCTACCTGAAGCTTGGACGCGAGGCGGACCGCGAGCGGGAACTCGCGATCTTCCGCCGCAAACAGGCGTTGTTTCCCGAGTTGGGGAAGGGGCTTTCGCGGGACTCGGCCGGCCCCTAGTTCAATCCTAAGTTAGACCGGGCAAGTCGCCGGGACGATTTCCCGAAGGATGTTGGTTCATGGTGGAAGATTCGGCGGTTGCATCCAGCGCGTCGGGTTCCCATCGGCGGCGAGTGACGTTCCGTCGCCTTCTCGGAACGCTTCTCATCGCCGTGGCCGTGGTCGCCCTGGGGTATTCGCCGGTACGCTCCTGGCGGGGCGAAGTGCTGGAAGCGGACTGTCGGGAAGCCATGGAGCGCAAGGACTGGTCGACACTCGAGGCCACGGCCAGGCGCTGGACTTGGTGGCAAGGAGACAAGGCCACGCCGTGGGGATTCGCCGCCCAGGCCGCCCATGAACTGGGGGCTGACGAGCGGGCGGCGGCTTACCTTGATCGAGTCCCTGATCGGGACCCGAAAGCCCCTCGACTGCTGTTGGAGCGTTCGAATCTCCTCTTCGGGCCGCTCAATCGGCCCATCGAAGGGGCCGCCGCGTGCGAGCGGGCGTTGAACCTAACGCCACCCCTGGCGGAAGCCCATCGACGGCTGATTTTTTTCTACGCCTACACGTTGCAACGGCGGAAGATGGTCGAACAGATCCGGGCGGCGATTCAATGGGAATGCGACATGCCCGAAACTTACCTCTACTTGATTGGGCAGGATTGGATCTCGTTCTCCAATGGCTATGACGAGAACACGAAGTGGATGCGCAGTGCGCGCGAGGAGGAACTATTTCTCGTCGCGCGGGCCATCTTTCGCGGCTCGTCGCTCGAACAGACCGACGAGGAATCGACGGAATCGACTCCCGCATCCGCAAACGGCGACCAACCGTACCACATCGAAGTGCTGACGCAGTACCTCGAAAGATTTCCGCGCAACCTGGAGGTCCTGGCGTTCTTTTTGAACAAGGCGACGAAGGAAGGCGACGCCGAGCGTGTGGCGGCCCTGCTTGAGCAGGCTCCGCCGGAGTCGGAACGAGACGCGCGATTCTGGCGCTTTCGCGGATGGCTCGCCGAGTCCCGCGACGATCTCCCTGTGGCAGAGGCCGCTTATCGAAAGGCATTGGAGGCGAATCCGTTCGATTTCGCCGCCAGTCATCTGTTGGCAGGCATATTGCGGATCCGCGGCGGCTCGACGGAAATCGAAAAGCTGGAACGGGTGGCTTTGCAAGGCCGACAGCTCCGGCGACAAGTGCTCACCCTGCCGGACGTCACCAAAGCGCCGCTGCCGCTCCTTCGGACGGTCGTCACGTACCTACGCAGTTGTGGGGAGACCGCGATCGCGGAGCGATTGGAGTATCGGATGCGGGTTTTGGATGGGATGAATAGGAATTAAGTCGAGCTTTCCCAGGCGTTCGATCGTCCTTCCGTGGATCACGCGTTGATGCTCGAAACTGACCGATCAGACCCGGGAGAGGCGGGCTGGTTGAGGGAGAATTCGGACCCTAAAACCCGAATGCGGGGCGGAGAATTGCCGAACTTCCCATTGTGTCGACGGCGATGTTTGTTTTTAATCTCTCAGAAGCTTATCTGGATTTCGCAGGTCTCTTCTGCGTTCGCGCGCAGGCGAAATGCCGGTACGGCAATTTTAGCCAATTTTTTTGAGGGCTCTGGGAGTGCGTGCGATGAAGTCGTTTTCGAAGTGTCTCGTTCCGATCGCGTTCATGGCGTTGGCGATCGGCTGCGGTCCTGGCGGACCGGCGACCGTTCCGGTTACTGGCAAAATCACGATCGGCGGCCAGCCGGCCAACAATGTTTCCATCTCGTTCATTCCGGAAACCGCTGGAGCGCCGACTGCTAGCGGTACGGCGACGAATGGAACCTACACCCTCTACACGGGTGTGGATGGCAAGCCGGGTGCCGTGGTCGGAAAGTACAAGGTGACCTTGGCCGCGCAAGGTGGCAATGACGAAGCCGCGTATCGTGCCGGCAAGGCTCCGGGCACGGGCGACCTACCTTTCCCGGCCGAGTATGCCGATCCGACCAAAACGCCGCTCACGAAGGAAGTCACCGCCGGCGGCGGTGCGATTGATATCGAAGTCCCGGGAACTGGCGGATAAGCCGGTCAGCGGTCTCGACATCGCAGTCACTCACCCGTTTTTCTCTGTTTTTTCCTTTTACTCGTTTGCAGGAGTCGTTTCCGTGTCGACACTTCTTCCCACCCGCCGCGAGCGGCGAGGCTTCACCTTGGTGGAGTTGCTCGTCGTGATCGCCATCATCGGCGTGCTCGTCGCCCTGCTGTTGCCCGCTGTGCAAGCCGCCCGTGAAGCGGCTCGTCGGTCGAGCTGCAACAATAATCTCAAGCAGATCGGCTTGGCGATCCACAACTACGCTGACAAGTACAGCGAGGCGATGCCGTTCAACCACGACTGCGGCTGGAACATCGGCGGTCGGTTCCCCAAGAACTTTTCGTGGATCGTGGCGGCCTTGCCGTACATCGAACAGCAGACGTTGTATGACCGCATCAACTTCGGTCTTCCGACCGCCGTCATCGGCAACGAAGGCAACGGGGCCTCGCAAAACTTGGCGATCCGCCAAACCATCCTGAAGGGCTTCATCTGCCCGTCGAATCAACAAAACCCGCTACGACAAAACCAGAACCATGGCTATTCGGTGGGGAGCAGTTACACGACGGGACCGGCCGCAGGCACGGATTACGTGGGCAACATGGGCCACATTTGGCACGGCTGGAAAGACTGCGGCGCGGTGCCCGATTTCGCTCACCCGCAAGGCTACATGGTCAAGGGCTCGGTTGGCACTCCGTGGATCGACGGCGATAATGATGCCGAGGTCGAACGAACCAATGGCTGCTTCAAAATGCGTGGTTCGGTGCGGTTGGCCGAAGTGTTGGATGGAACCTCCAACACGGTCGCCGTATTTGAGGACATGCACTGGCGTGGTGGCAATGCGTCGAATGCGCCACATGACCGCGAACCGACGCCGGATTCGGCGTGGATGTCGCCACTAGCCGCGATCAACACAATGCGCAATCCGATCAACAACAAGAACAAGGCGTGGTTGCAAGGCGCTGGTGACGTGCGTTGCCACGGCTTTTCCAGTAACCATCCGGGTGGTGCGCTGGCCGCTCGGGCCGACGGCAGCGTGACCTTTATCTCGCAGACGATCAATGACGTGACCCGCTACGCGATCTCGACGCGGGCTGGTGGTGAAGCCGTTTCGAACCAGCCGTAAGGTTGTTCGAAGCTGACATTCGCGGTCGGCGTGATGGCCATGCCTCCTCGCCGCCGCGAGTTTCGCGAATTGCAGATCCCGGTCAGTCGGCAGACTGTCCGGGATTTTTTCGTATTCCGGGGAACTGTTGTTGTGAGCTCATTCGCCTTCCGTAAGCCACCGAAGGGTTCGTTCGTTCCGGGTTGGTCGGTGGTGATTCCACTGCTGTCGCTGCTGCTGGTTTTGTTCTGGGGCTGCGGGGGCGGGGATCAACCGAAAGACGCCGCTACGCCCTTGGTATCCGATCATCGGTCGGCGCGGGTCTCCTCATCCCAAACGGGCGGTCCCGGGGCGGGAGCGGACTCGAATGGCGCTTTAAGGGCGAACCCCGCGCCGGCCTCGGTTCGCCCGATCGGTCAAGCGAAATTCACCGAGGTGTCTGCGGAACTCGGACTGAATCACACCTATCGCAACGGCGAGGCGGGGCGGTTGCTGATGGTCGAGGCGATCGGAGGCGGCGCTGGTTGGCTGGACTACGACGCCGATGGGCGTCCCGATTTGTATCTGAATCAGGGCGGCGATCCGACGCGTTCCGGGGAAGCGGATCAACCGAGCGATCGGCTCTGGCGTCAATCCCCCGACGGACGCTTTGAAGATGTTTCCGAGGCGGCC
>JBIKVL010000431.1:0-4687 GCA_044356875.1 Pirellulaceae bacterium
CGCAGTGCGAAGCGGGGACGCGAGCGCTGGGTAATGGCCGGTCTGGCGGCGACCGGAGTAGCTGCGTCCGCCGCGGCATCCGCGTTGTCCGCCGAGGCCCAGGCTGGCGCGTTCGTCGCGGGCGGTGGCTGCTTCCTGGCCGTGATGTTAATGGCCGTGTGGCGTTGGTTTCGTGGCGAGTCGGGTAGGGAACGTGCGTTGGCATCGACTCTGCCGAGCTTGGCGGCGCGGAACGCCGGCCGCAACGCCAGCCGCAGCACCTTGACGATTGGGTTGGTCGCGTCGGCTTGTTTTCTGATTGTCGCGATGAGCGCTTTTCGCCAGCAGCCAACGGAAGGTGGCGTTGGTGGCTTCTCGTTGATGGCGGAAAGCGCCCAACCGGTGTTTGTCGACCTGAACTCGCCGACGGTGCGAACCGATCTGTGGGGTGGGAAGTCAGGTGAGCTCGAAGGCGCCCAGATCTTCGCGTGGCGAATCCAACCAGGCGACGACGCGAGCTGCAACAACCTTTACCAAGCGACACAGCCACGAGTGCTCGGGGTGTCGCGAGTGTTCATCGACGATGCGGATGGCGCGAACGAGCCGGACGCTGCGGATGCCGCGGATGCAGCGAAAAATGTTGGCACCGCGGATAAAGTCCAGCGCAGGGCGGAGGCCCGCGCCGTGGCAGGCGTCAACGAGCCAAGTGCTGGAGCTCGATTCACGTGGGCGAAGACGGCGGCCCGCGACGAAGCCGAGCGGCGCAATCCATGGCGGTTGCTCATGGCGAGCAACCTGTCCGCTGACGGTTCGGGGGCGGACGACGTGGTGCCATGCGTGTTGGATTTGAATACGGCTTTATACAGCCTGCATTTGTACGGCGGGATCGGGGAGCAATTCGCCATCGATTACGCAGGCGGGAAACGGGTCCGATTCCAAGTGGTCGGGTTGCTGGCCAACAGCGTCCTGCAAGGCACGCTGCTCGTGGACGAATCGCGGTTCACGCGACTGTTTCCGGAAGTGGCCGGTTATCGGTTTTTTCTGGTGAGAGTGCCGATGGAGCGGGCGGCGGCCGTCGCCAACGCGCTGGAGGATCGGCTCGGGGACGAGGGGTTTGACGCGACCGACAGTCGCCAGGTGCTAGCCGGCTACTTAGCGGTGCAGAATACGTACCTCAGCACGTTCCAGAGTTTGGGCGCGTTGGGATTGGTGCTTGGCACTTTTGGATTGGCGACGGTGCAGGTTCGCGGAGTGATTGAACGTCGCGGCGAGCTGGCGTTATTGAGGGCCGCCGGGTTTTCGCGAGCGAGACTAGCGCGGATGGTGATGTGCGAGCACGCCGTATTGCTGCTGGGAGGCTTGGTGTTGGGGACGTTGGCGGCGTTGGCGGCGGTGATCCCGCATGGAGCGCTGGGCAACGCCCAAGCGCCCTGGGGCGAGTTGTCTGGATGGCTAGCGATTGTGCTCCTGGTCGGCTTGGCGTCGGGTTGGCTGGCGTTGCGAGCGATGGCGCGGGCGCCGTTGATCGCGGCGCTCCGAGGCGACTAACGTGCGCGTCCCGGGCGCGTCCCGGGCGACTCAGTCCGCACACACCGCGTCGCGTTCGTCGTTCGCCCGTTCTGACAACCCGTGTCGATCGAACCCGTGTGCCTATCGCCTTGCCCGGCGTGTTTCATTTTCACCATGACTTCGCACCTGCCCCTGAAACCTGAACCCTGAACCCTGCCCCCTGAACCCTGCCCCCTGAAACCTGCCCCCTCCTCGTTCGAGTCCGCTCCCATGTCTCGCTGGCGAAACAAAGTTGTGGTTGTCACCGGGGGTTCGGCGGGGCTGGGGCAAAGGCTGGTGGAGGCGTTTCTCGATGTGGGGGCGACGGTCGTGGCGGTGGGGCGCGATCCCGAGCGGCTGGCGAAGCTTGAGGCAGCCAATCTGGCCAGCTCGTCCGATCCACCTGGTGGTGTAACGGGCGTGACGGAGCCGGGGCTTGGAGCGGCGGGCGGTGGGAAGCGGCCGTGGGGAGAGCGGGGCGGGCGTCTGATTGGCTTGGCGGCGGATGTGACGTGCCAAGCGGACGTGGAGCGTTTGTTCGCGGACGTGGGCGCGCGATTGGGCCGGTTGGATGTGCTGGTGAACAACGTGGGCCGGTCGACTCGCGGACTGGCCGTGGACGTATCGCCGGACGAGTTTCAGCGATTGTGGGAAGTGAATTTTCTGACGGCGGTGCGCTGTTCACGGGCGGCGTATCCATGGCTGCGGCGGGAGGGCGGTCATTTGGTGAACATCGGGTCGCTGGCGGCGAAGTCAGCGGCGCGGTTTTTGGGAGGCTATCCGGCGACGAAGGCGGCGCTGGGCGCGTACACGCAACAGTTGCGTTTGGAATGGGCCGAGCAGGGGATTCACGTGATGCTCGTCTGTCCGGGACCGCTGCGGCGCGACGACTCGGGCGCGCGGTATGACGCGGAAGCGTCTGGACTGCCCGCGGAAGCGCGGCGCCCAGGGGGCGGCGTGAGGCTCAAAGGATTGGATCCCGCGTGGTTGGCACGGCGAGTCGTGCGGGGCTGCGAGCGACGCGAAGCGGAGATTGTCGCGCCGGCGAAAGCGCGGCTGTTGTTCGCGTTGCAGCAGTTGGCTCCGTCCTGGGGCGACTGGGTCTTGGGGCGGATGACGCGCGGCGGCGGGAACGCGTGACGAGTGGCCCGCGACTCGTCTTCACGCGAGTCGCTTGCATGGAGATCCGAACTGACGGTCGAGCGTTGTTCGCCGTTTCCGTGATGCGCGAACTTGGCTAGAATGCCCGCCTTGCCGGGGCGGGGCGGTGCAGGGCGTTGGCTGGAGCGGGCGTTGGCTGGAGCGGACAAGGGCAACGTGACATTGGGAGCTTGACCAGGGATGAGTAGCGGCGAAGCGGTGCGAACGGATTTCATTCGCGACATCATCGACGAGCACAACCGGACGGGGCGTTTTGGCGGTCGGATCCAAACGCGGTTCCCGCCGGAGCCGAACGGTTATCTGCACATTGGGCACGCCAAATCGATCTGCTTGAATTTTGGTATCGCCCAGCAGTATGGCGGCCAGTGCAATTTGCGGTTCGACGACACGAATCCCACGAAAGAGGATGTCGAGTACGTCGATTCGATTATGGAAGACGTTCGTTGGCTGGGTTTCCAATGGGACGGTCTTTATTACGCGTCGGACTACTTCGAACAGCTTTACCAGTGGGCGGTGCAACTGATCAAGGCGGGCCAAGCGTACGTCTGCGATTTGACGCCGGAGGAGGTGCGGCGAAGTCGCGGGACGTTGACGGCGCCGGGGCAGGAGAGTCCGTACCGAAATCGATCGGTGTCGGAAAACCTGGATTTATTCGAGCGGATGCGGGCGGGGGAGTTTCCGGACGGCAGTCGCACACTGCGGGCCCGGATCGATATGGCGGCGTCCAACCTCAACCTGCGTGATCCGGTCTTGTACCGGATCTTAAAAGCCGAACATCACCGGACGGGCGACAAATGGTGCATCTATCCGATGTACGACTACGCCCATGGTCAAAGCGATTCGCTCGAACGGATCACGCATTCGATTTGCACGCTTGAATTTGAAAACCATCGTCCGCTGTATGACTGGTTTATCCAGGCGTTGGGGATCTACGCGCCTCAGCAGATCGAATTCGCGCGGCTTAACCTGACCTATACGGTGATGAGCAAGCGGCGTCTGCTGTCGCTGGTTCAAGAGGGGCATGTCGGTGGTTGGGACGATCCCCGGATGCCGACGATCGCCGGTTTGCGCCGTCGCGGTTTCACGCCCGAAGGGTTGCGGCAGTTTTGCGCGGTGATTGGCGTGACGAAGTTCAACAGCCTTACGGAGGTGGAGTTGTTGGAGCATTGTCTCCGCGACGACTTGAATAAGCGGTCGCCACGGGTCATGGCGGTGTTGAACCCATTGCGGGTCGTGATCACCAACTATCCGGAAGGGCAGGTCGAGGAGCTGGAGTTTATCAACAATCCGGAGGACCCTTCGGCGGGTTCTCGCAAAGTGCCATTTAGCCGGGTGCTGTATATCGAGCAGGACGATTTCCGCGAACAGGCCCCGAAGAAATTCTTCCGCCTCACGCCCGGCGGAGAAGTCCGATTGCGCTGGGCTTACTATTTGAAGTGCAACGAGGTGGTGAAAGACGACGCGGGCAACATCGTCGAACTGCGCTGCACGTATGATCCGGCTTCGCGGGGCGGTTGGACTCCGGATGGGCGCAAGGTCAAGGCGACGATCCATTGGGTGTCGGCGGAGCATGCGGTGTCGGCGGAGGTGCGTTTGTACGACCGCTTGTTCACCAAAGAGAACATGAACGACTTGGCGGAAGGCGAGGATTGGCGAACGCATCTCAATCCCCGCTCGCTGACGGTCACTCGAGCGTATGTCGAGCCGAGTTTGGCGGAGGCCGCTCCAGGCGGCATGCCGTACCAATTCGAACGGCAGGGCTACTTCCATTTAGACCCTAAGGATTCGCGCCCGGGGCAGCCGGTGTTTAACCGGACGGTCACGCTGAAAGACAGTTGGGCGAAGATCGAAAAGAAAGATCAGGGAGACTGAGCGTGGATGAGACGAGCGTTTCCCCGGAGGGCGGACTGGGACAGATCGACATCGCGGTGGTCGTCCTGTATTTCGCGGGAACGTTCGGTATCGCTTGGTGGTTTGGGCGGCGGCAGCGCAACGTCGA
>JBIKVL010000434.1:0-4680 GCA_044356875.1 Pirellulaceae bacterium
AGACGCAGTCCGTGGGAGGCGGCCGCCACCCACGATTGAGTTCGGATTCGCGTGATCTCTTCGGGTCTATCGGCCTAACGGCCTATCTGGCCTTTTCCTTCGTTTGTGCCGTCGCCTATTCCTTGGTCACGGTTTCGTCGAGATTGAGCAGTAGGTTGGCGACCATCGTGTAGGCGGCCAGTTCGGCCGCGTCGAGCGTCGCGTCGCGTTTCGCATCGCCGTAGCTCAGTAATTGTTCGGCGGCCGCCTTGTCGGCGTCGAACAGTTTTCGCTGGGCTTCGAAGACCCGTTTCAGCACGGCCGACTCCGCCGCGTTCGGCGCGCGGCCCGTCGCGAGCCGGAAGCCGTACGCCGCGCGGCTTTCAAAATTGTCGCCGCCTTCGCGGACGAGCCGTTCCGCCATCTTGCGGGCGGCCTCGACGAATTGCTTGTCGTTCATCAGGACGAGCGCCTGTAGCGGCGTGTTGGTGCGAGCTCGCCGCACCGTGCAGGTCTCGCGGGATGGCGCGTCGAAGGTCGCGAGGGACGGCGGCGGCGAGGTGCGTTTCCAAAACGTGTACATGCTGCGTCGATAGAGCGCGTCGCCGCCGTCCTGCTTGAACACCGATGTGTTGCTGCCGACAAAGCCGACCGCCTCCCACAATCCTTCCGGTTGGTACGGCTTCACGCTCTTGCCGCCCTGGCGCTCGACAAGCAAGCCGCTGACGGCCAACGCCGAATCCCGCAGCACTTCGGCATCCATTCGGAACCGCGGGCCGCGGGCGAGCAGTTCGTTCGACGGATCGCGCTGCGCCAACGAGGGCGAGACCCGCGATGTCTGCCGGTAGGTATGCGACATCATGACCATCTTGAGGAACGACTTCACGTTCCAACCGCCCGCTTGGAATTCCAGGGCGAGCCAGTCGAGCAATTCGGGATGCGAGGGCGGCTGGCCCTGCGATCCGAAGTCCTCGGCCGTTTTCACCAAACCGGCCCCGAACAGTTGCTGCCACAACCGGTTCACCGTCACGCGGGCGGTGAGCGGATGCTCGGGCGAAACCAACCACTGGGCCAACCCAAGACGGTTGCGGGGCGCCTCAGGAGTGAGCGGCGGGAGAATCGCCGGGACGCCGGCAGTGACCTTCTCGCCGCGTTTGTCGTACTGGCCTCGGACTAGGATGAACGTGTCGCGGGGCTGCGGCATGTCGGCCATGACGAGCGTCGACGGGATCGAAGCGTCCAGGTCGCTGCGCTGCTTGACCAAATCGTCCACTCGCTTCCGTAGCGGCTCGAATTCCGCCTTTGTCTTCGGATAGACGTATTCCAGGAAATGGTCGCGGAGCCGCTTTTTCTGTTCATCGGAACGTTTCTCCGGATCCGCTTTCACCGCCTCTTGCACGGGCCCAGGCAATGTCGACTTCGCCTGGGCGCGTTCGAAGGCGATCCAAGCGGCCAGCGACTCGAAGGTCTGTCCGCCTTGCGGCGTGCGGGTGACGATTCCCGCTTTGTCCCAGAACACCGTGCCGCCGTGCTGCGTGAAGGCCCAACCTTGGATTCGGGCGCCAGGGCCGAGTCCAACTTTCGCCGCCTCCACTTCCAGCCGCACCCATTCGCCCACTTTGGGCAACGGGCCCATCAGTTGCCGGCTGGCGGTGCCCGCTTGGCCCCATTCGATCAGGTTTTCGCCCCAGACCGCGCGGTGCTCCCACGAGCCGTCGTTCCATTGCAACATGATCTCTTTGGGCGGCTCGATCGGATCGAGATACACGTAGGCGAACAGCTTGTCCCCTTCGCCAACCATCAACGGCGGATCGGCCTCCGTAAAGAAGTGTTGGCTAAGACCGGGGGCCGATCGCTTACTCGCCTTCGTGCCGCTGAACACGGGCTGCGGAGCGGTCACGAACTCCCACGGCGTATCGCCTTGCTGACGCGCCTTGGGCGGCGTTTCGTCGTCGATCCAGACGATTTCGACCGGGCCGCCGTTGGCGGGCTTCGCGGGATCCGCCGGCGGCTCCTGGTATTCGACTTTCGCGAGCGCCTCGGTGATCTGCCGCCGCAGATCGGCGACTTGATCGTCCAGCGACTTCAGCTTGGCGGTCTGCTCGTCGCTGGGAATCTTCAGCACGGGCGGCGTCAGCAGATTGTTGCCGTCCATCGCCGGATCGGCGGCGGCGTTGAAGAACGCGTAGAGTTGGTAAAACTCTTTCTGCGAAATCGGATCGAACTTGTGGTTGTGGCAGGCGGAGCAACCCAGGGTGAGCCCCAGCCACACGGTGCCGATCGCTTCGGTGCGGTCCACCGCGTAACGGACGAGCACTTCGTCGTTGATCGAGCCGCCTTCGCTGGTGGATACATTGCAGCGATTGAAGCCGCTCGCCACCTTCTGGGCGAGCGTGGCGTTGGGCAGCAAATCGCCGGCCACCTGTTCCACCGTGAAGCGATCGAACGGCATGTTGTTGTTAAACGCGCCAATGACCCACTCGCGATAGGGCCACATCGACCGCTCGTTGTCGAGGTGCAGTCCATGCGTGTCGCCGTAGCGAACCGCGTCCAGCCAGTACCGCGCCATGTGCTCGCCGTAGCGGGGCGATTTGAGCAGCCGGTCCAACAGCCGCTCGTAGGCATCGGGCGCTTGGTCCGCGACGAACGCGTCCACCTCGGCGGGCGTGGGCGGGAGTCCAGTCAGGTCGAGCGTCGCTCGGCGAATCAAGGTGATCTTGTCGGCGGCGGGCGATGGTTCCAGCCCCTCGCGTTCCAATCGGCTCAGCACGAAATTGTCGATCGGATTCCGCACCAGTGGCGCGTGACGCGAGTCCGGCGTCGCCGGTCGATTCGGCTTGACGAAGGACCAATGGTCTTTCCAAGGCGCGCCCTGTTCCACCCAGGCCTTGAGGAGCGCGACCTCGGCGGGCGAGAGCGTCTTGCCCGATTCAGGCGGCGGCATCTGTTTGTCGGGATCGGTCGACAGTATGCGGGCCACCAATTCGCTCTTGGCCAGATCTCCCGGTTGAATCGCCGTCGCGCCCGAGTTCAGCTTCGCGGTCGCCGCATCGCGCTGATCCAGTCGCAGACCGCCTTGGCGTTCAGCCTCGTCAGGACCGTGGCAGCGGAAGCAGCGGTCCGAAAGCAGAGGCCGGATTTGCCGCGCGTAATCAATGGGCATGCCGGCAGTCGTTGGCCGTGGCGAGGCATCCGCCGGTTGTTCTTGGGCGAACAGGGCGGCCATCGGGCAAGTCGCCGTCAGGCCGGTTAGAACCAGTGTTAACGCCATGGTCCCTGCAAGCCAACTGTCACCTACTCGTGATGCGGCGACGCAACTTGACGCGGTACCGCAACGTGACGCGGCGACGCCGGGCGACGCGGTCGATCGGCTCCTGCCAGCGTTGGACTGATTAAGTCGGAAGTTGCGGAGCGGAGCGGAGGCGATTCTGGAACGCATGGTTGTCGGTCCTCTCGTGCGGCGGGAGTCGGGCTACTTGGAACGCCGAAGCCGGACTGGGAGCGTAGGAAGCGCAACCTCGACATCAAGGCGGCTCACACGACCCCACAGAGCATTACAGCAAGCGACCTGGAAAATGTCTAGCGTCGGACTCGGGCGGTCGGCGGCGTGAGATGGAGGGGAGCGATTCGGCGCGGCGGCGGCGAGTAACCACTGCCAAAACCGTTCGTTTTTTGCCAAGTCGCCTTGACTCAGCAGCTTGTGGGAGATTGGTGCGTGAGGGTTGAACACGATCGGAGCCACCCAAGGCGAGAACATTCGCGAATGTTGCTCGAAGGCTAGGGGCAATGCCCTCTTGTTTGCTCCGATGACGTTTTTGGGCACCGGGGCGACACGTGTGCGCACCGCTACCGGGCGGCTTACGCCGCTCCGCTAGATGGCGGCTCACGCTGCATCGTCGCCGGGCGGCTCACGCCGCTCCGCTAGATGGCGGCTCACGCTGCTCCGCTACTTGGTGGCGTACGTCGCACCGTTGCCGGGCGGCTTACGCCGCTCCGCTCGGCAAAACCGTTCGCGCTACCGTTTTTCCGGGGTGGTGGCGGAGCGGGGTGGTGCTAAGAAGCGGTCGAATTCGGACGGTAAGGGGGACTCCCACCGCATTGGTTCGCCGGTGGCGGGATGCGTCAGTCCGAGCGCTCTCGCATGCAGAGCCAACCGGCCGAAGGGCCAACGAGGGTGGGCGGCGAGCCGCGGCCGATAGCGGTCGTCGCCAATCACCGGATGACCGGCTTCCGCGAAATGGACGCGAATCTGGTTGCGGCGTCCCGTTTCGAGCCAAATGCGGACGAGCGAGGCGTCGGGCCAGCGGCGTTCAATCGCGAAGTGCGTCACCGCGTGCTCGCCCTCTTCCTCTTCGTCATCGGTGGAATACCGTCGCAGCGACCGGTCCGTCGTCAAACGGCTCGACCAAGTTCCTTGTTCGGCGGCGACTCGGCCCGCCACCAACGCGGCGTAGAGACGCTCCGGTTTGTGCTCGGCGAACTGGGCGCGGATGCGGCTAGCCCAGTCGGCCGATTTGCCGAAGACCAACAGCCCCGAGACACCGCGGTCGAGCCGATGGACGGTGAACGCCTGCCGCGCGCCGCCACAGCGCCGCAGGTACTCGGACAGCCGATCCACCAGCGTGAACGACTCGCCAGGACGCGCGGGAACCGTCAGCATCGAGGCCGGTTTGTCGACCACGATCAACTGCCGGTCTTCGT
>JBIKVL010000435.1:0-4672 GCA_044356875.1 Pirellulaceae bacterium
CGACTTCCAGTTCCACCTTGTATTCGCGCCGAATCCGCTCGACGTAAATCTCCAAGTGCAACTCGCCCATGCCCGCGATCAGGATTTCCGAAGTTTCCTCGTCGTTGAAGACGCGGAACGTGGGATCCTCCTTACGGAACCGCTGCAGGGCTTTGGCCAGCTTGTCCGAGTCGGCTCGGCTGGACGGCGTCACCGAGACCTTGATCACCGGTTCGGGCACAAACATGCTTTCCAGCGTGCCGTACTTCTGCTCGCCCGCATACGTATCACCGCTCGCCGCGTCGATGCCCATGATCGCGACAATATCGCCCGCCTCGGCCACGTCGATTTCCTCGCGTTTGTCCGCGTGCATCTTCACGATGCGGCTGAAACGCTCGGTCCGGGTCGTGCGTTGATTAACGTAGATTTCGCCCTTCTTGATCGTGCCTTGGTAAATCCGCATGAACGTCAACTGGCCGAACGGGTCGTCCATGATCTTGAACGCCATGCCGATGAACGGCTTCTTCGGATCCGGTTCCAGCTTGAACGTCTGCGTCGGATCATCCCACTTCTTCGCCGAAATCTCGCGATCCAGCGGCGACGGCAGGTATCGGACGACGGCGTCGAGCAGCAACTGGACGCCCTTGTTCTTGTAGGCCGAGCCCATGAACACCGGGGTCGCGTCGCGGTGCAAGACCGCTTGGCGAACCACGTCGTGGATCAGCTCTTCGGAGATCTCCTCTTCGCCCAGCAGCTTTTCCATGAGGACGTCGCTGTACATGGCGAGCTGTTCGAGCATGTGATGGCGGGCCTCGGCGACCTCGTCCTTCATCGCGGCCGGGATTTCCTCGAACCGCACGCGTTCGCCGTCGCGGCCGTCGAAGTACGCCGCCTTTTGCGTGATCAGGTCGATGATCCCTTCCAGCTTTTCGCCCACGCCGATCGGCACTTGCATCGGAATGGCGTCGGCGCCCAGCTTATCGCGGAGATCCTGGCAAACCCGCTTCGGATTGGCGCCGATACGATCCAGCTTATTGATGAACGCCAACCGCGGCACGTGGTACCGCTTCATCTGGCGATCGACGGTCATCGATTGAGATTGCACGCCGCCGACCGCGCACAGCACGAGCACGGCGCCGTCGAGCACGCGGAGGCTGCGTTCGACTTCCACGGTGAAGTCGACGTGGCCCGGGGTGTCGATCAGGTTGATGTCGTAATCGTGCCACGTGACGCTGGTCGCGGCGCTGGTGATCGTGATGCCGCGTTCCTTCTCCAGTTCCATGAAGTCCATGGTCGCGCCGTCGCCGCCACCCTTGACTTCCTCCATTTTATGGATGCGGCCCGAGTAGAAGAGAATCCGCTCGCTCAGGGTCGTTTTACCCGAGTCGATGTGCGCGGAAATACCGATATTACGAACCTTCGCAAGTTCCATGACTCAACAAACCCCACCATGTCCGAACTACGCGTCGCAGGCGTACCCAGCCTCGACGGTGTCGCGCCTTGTGTCAAACCGAGCATCTTATCCAAATCATTCGACTGGAAAAGGGCAAATCGGTCGCCCGTCGGCAAATTCATTCCGCTTCATGCCGCCTTCTTCGATCATTCATGGCGAATCGCGTTCCGCAACCGGTCCTCGAACGTCGCGTGATCCCTGAGAAAGGCGGGGTCGGCCATTTCCTCGCGGCGCCGCTCGAATAGCCAATCGACCCGCTCCCGCGTGAACGCCAGATGGGGCACCTCGACGCGGGGAGCCGCCTCAGTCGCCACATCGAGGCCAACTCTCCAGGCCGCGGCGAGCGGCGTCGGTTCTGCCCCGTGAAACTGCGCCCAGCGAACCGCGAGCAACCGGTGCGGATCGCGATTCGGATCCCCCACCGGCTTGCTCGCCCAGTCCTTGTAAAACGATGCCAAATGCATCACCCAGACGCGATCACAGTCCCGCAGTGTCAGCCGCGATTCGCCGGCCAACGGATAGCCGAGATACGGGTTGTCGTGCGTCGCGACCAAGCCGACCACGTGGCGGATTTCGGCAGGTGAAAACCCCTGTTCGGCCAGGATTCCCGCCGCCATCGCCGCCCCCTCCTGCATGTGCGTGACCCGGACCTCTGGGCGGTTCCACACCTCTTTGTCGGGAATCGCCATATACCCGATGTCGTGCAGCAGCACTCCCGCCAGCAAGCTTTCATCCCCCAGGCCGCCTTCCAGCAAATCGAGCGTGAAGTCGGCCGCGAACGCGATGTGCAGGGAATCGTACCAGCGGCAACGGCTGTCGTCGGCGTACTGCAGTTGGACCCAGCGGGCCAGCGGCCCGATCCGGGGAAAACTCCGCTCAATCCGCTCATCGACGGCACGCCATAGCGGCGGGGCGGTCTCCGCCGCTAAACGGCGCAAAATCGTCAAAACTTCGTCGGCGGAGAGCATCGTCGATGTTCCTGGAAAGCGAAGCGGGTGCGGCAACGCCGCCATCGGCGTAGAATATCGCGACCGCTCGACGGCGAGCACATCCCCGGGGATTTTCCCCGCACGAACCACCCCCGCTCATCGGTTGCTCCGCTCTTGCACCCTCCCCACGCCCGCCTTGTTCCCGTTCCTACCGCACTCCAGGCCGGAACGCCCGCGTCGGCCCAGCCCGACGAGCAGCGAACCGGTCGCCCTCGTCTTACGAACTGCTCGCAGAACATTCGCTGGCAGAGTATTCGCAGGCAGAGTATTCGCTGGCAGAGTATCCGCAGGCAACGCATGCCCGCGGTCTGGCTCGGCCTTGTCGCCGCTGGCGGACTGTTGCTTGCGGGCTGCAGCAGCGGCGGTGGTGGTGGTGATGGTGTTGGTGACGGAAACGGCCGAACTGCGGCGAGCGGCGCGGACAGCGGCGGTTCGAGCGGTTCGTCGGAACAGGCCAGCGGCAAAGACAGTTCGAATACCAGGGCCGCCGAAGCGGGGCCGCTAACGGTGACCACGGCCCGCGTGGAAATCCGCCGAGTCCGTCGGACCGTCGCGGCCGTGGGAACGTTGTTCGGGTTTGAAGAGGTGACGCTGACGCCCAAGGTCGAGGGCCGCGTCGTGAAGATCGCCTGCGAAGTGGGCGACCGCGTTCAACCGGGCGCGGTGTTGCTCGAAATCGACCCGACCGATCATCAACTCGCGGTCGACGAATCCCAGCGATCGTTGGAACTGGAGCTCGCCAAGCTTGGGCTGGAAAGCGTGCCCGGCTCCGAGTTCGCGATAGACAACCTGCCCAGCGTCAGCCGCGCCCAACTGATGCTCGACAACGCGCAAAAGCGGTTTGACCGGCAACGCGCCCTTATCGCCAAGAACGTGGCCACGCAGGAAGTCTTCGAGATGGCGGAGACCGAATTGAAGGTGGCCGAGGCGAACCTCCGCCAAATGCGGCTCGACGCCCAAGCGACGCTCGCCGCCGTCCGCCAGCGGCAAGCGACCCTTGAAGTAGCCCGGTTGCGACTCGCCGAGGCCCGCGTGGCCGCCCCGCGGCTCACCGCGCTGCCCCAACTGGGCGCCGACCCGATCGATTACGTGGTCGCTCAGCGATTCGTGTCCGAAGGGGAAATGGTGCGGGCTTTCCCGTCGACGCCCGTGCTGGAACTTGTCATTGACCGCGTCCTCAAACTGCGGGCCCGGGTGCCTGAACGGTTCAGTTCGCAAATCAAGGTGGGACAGACGGTCGAAGTGCGGGTGGACGCGTGGCCGGACACGATTTTCCCCGCCTCCGTCACACGGCTCAGTCCCACCGTCGACGCCCGCAACCGCACCTTCGAACTCGAAGCCGCCGTGCCCAACCCCGATCGACGGCTGAAAGCCGGCGGGTTCGCCAAAGCCGACATCGTCGTGAACGAGGTCGCCGAAGCCACCACCATCCCGCTCGAAGCACTCATCCGGTTCGCCGGCGTCAACAAAGTATTCCGAGTGGACAAGGGCGTGGCCCGCGAAACGCTCGTCGACCTCGGCGGCCATGGCCCCGGCTGGGTCGAAGTCACTCGCGGACTCGCCGCCGGCGACGAAGTCGCCACCAGCGGCGTCGGACAACTGGCCGACGGCCGGAAGCTCGCCCAAACACCGCGACCTGAAACACCGCGAACCGTCGCGCCGCCGCAAACCGACTCGTCGCCGCCAAGTCCGCCGGCGAAAGCAGCGCCGCCGTTGGAATCGCGACCTCAGGGCGGCGATGGCGCCTCCGCGCCAGCCGCGACGGAGGCCACGCCATGAATTTGTGGGAACTGTGTATCCGTCGGCCGATTTTCACGTTGATGCTCGTCGGCGCGCCGGTGGTGATGGGGCTGGCGTCGTACTCGCGGCTGGGCGTCGATCTGTTTCCCAACGTCGATTTGCCGGTCGTGGTGATCACGACGACGCTCAAGGGGGCCGGCGTCGAGGAAATGGAAACGGCGGTCACGAAGCTGATTGAAGAGGGCGTGAACACCATTTCCGGGGTCGACGAGCTACGGAGCACGACCAAGGAAGGTTTCTCGCAAGTGATTGTCGAATTTGGCCTCGAAAAGGACGGCGATGTCGCCGCGCAAGAGGTCCGCGACAAGGTCTCGACGATTCTCAGCCGCTTCCCGGTCGGCACCGATCCGCCGTTGATCGACAAGTTCGATCTGGACGCGGCGCCGGTGATGACGATCGCCGTGTCGGGGCGCCGCAACTTCCGCGAGGTGACCGAGATCGCGAAGAAGCG
>JBIKVL010000436.1:0-4665 GCA_044356875.1 Pirellulaceae bacterium
GTGAAGAGCACGAGCAGGCTTACCCGCCATGCTCGTCGTTCGCGGGCGCGCCGCCGAGCGTCATCCGATGCCGATGTGGATGGCCTTAAAGGCACGGCGACGGTCTTTCCGCATTGGAAACAGGGACCGGCGAGTCCGAGGTATTCCTCGTCCACGACGGTCCGCGCTTGGCAGTGCGGACAGGTGAACTCAAGGGGCATGGAGCGACTCGCGGGCTTGCCGCACGGCGTCGACGAACCGTCGCGACAGGGTTTCGATGCGGGTCAGGTCACGGTCGGCCAAGGCGCGGGCCTCGACGAGCGAACCGCCGATTCCCAGAGCGCAGGCGCCCGCCTTGAGGAAATCGGCGGCCGTCTCCAGCGTCACGCCGCCGGTCGGCATCATTCTCACTTGCGGATACGGTCCGCGGAGCGCCTTGAGGTATTTCGGACCATGCACGTCCGAGGGAAAAATCTTAACGATGTCGGCGCCCGCTTGCCACGCCGCGATCACTTCCGTGGGCGTGAAGGCGCCGGGCATAGAGAGTTTCGAATAGCGTTTGCAGACTCCAATGACGTCGATGTTCGTCGAGGGAGACACGATGAATTCGGCGCCGGCGAGGATCGCGGCGCGGGCCGTTTCCGTATCGAGCACCGTGCCGGCGCCGAGCAGCACGCGGTCGCCGAGTTTATCGGAGACCTGTTCGAGAACCCGGATGGCGCCGGGGATCGTGAACGTGACTTCCATGACATCGATACCGCCCGCCGAAAGCGCCTCGGCGACGTCCACCAACAGTTCGCCACTGGGGGCGCGAATGATCGCGACGATGCCCGTATTGAGGACGCGGCGGAGCGGATCGGCAGCGGACATGAAAACGGACTCCAAAGGGGCGGTCGACTCAACTACAGGACAAGCAACGACGCCGCGTGGCTCCCGGACCTTGGAACCCACATCGTCGCGCCGCGGTTGGTTGAGCCGCGGTTGGTTGAGCCGCGGTTGGTTGAACGCGGAACGCCGAGCGCGGAATGCCATTCGCGGAAACGAACCCGGTATCGGTGGCGAGCGTAAGCATGGTCATAACGCCCGTTAGGTTACTCCATCGGAAACGGGCTCGGGGAGGGCGGGAGCGGCGGTTTTTCGCCGGAATCGCGGGACGTTTTTTGGCCGGGAAGATTTGTTTTCTGGACTTCGTGGGGATTGTGTGGATAATTCGCGACGGAACAGGGAATGTACGTCGTTCCAAATCGCGAAACCCGTCCGAGAGCCTGGGGAGTGCGTTCCGTGAGCGGAGGTGGAGGATTGTGGGATTATCTGCGAACGCCCGCGGCGCAAGTCGTAATCTGGGTGGCGGTACTGGCGGCTTTGAGCATCGTAGGGGCGTGGGTGGTGCTAAGATTTCGCGATCAAACCACGGACGATACGCTGCCGTCAAATGGGATACTGGCGAACTTCCGTGAAATGCGCGAAGGCGGTCACTTGGAGGACGCTGAATTCCGAACAATAAAGACGATGCTTGGCGGCAAGTTGCAGGGCGAGTTGGGTGGGACGCGGGACCGCGGCTCGGTTGGCCGAGTGAAACCGGCGGACATTCCCCAACCACCCCAGCCTCCCGCCGCCGAGGCTCCGGGCGAGACCTGAACGTCGCGCTCGAAGGATGGGATTCCGGAACAGGGAATTGGTTCCGAGTGCGTGGGATTTGACGGATGCAGTGGCCTGGGAGGCCCGCATCGCGGTTCTGACAACTTTGAGATTGCGCCACCGATACACCAACGGTGCCATGTACGGCCCGTCGGTGCGATACAAGTCAATTTTTACGGCTCGACCATCGCGAACAGGGATGCTCACCAAGGCCTGCGAACGCCACCGGCGTTCCTTGGGCCGAATCGAGCGATACCGAAGCGGAGATTCCCCCAGTCACGGGGCCGTCGCAGGCGGCTCGTGACGGCGGATAGACAAAGGAGTGGATATGTCCTTAGGGAAGGATGGCGGCAGCGCCGGTCGGCGGAGTGGTAGCACGACGAAAAAGAACGCTTTTTGCTCGTTCTGCCGCAAGAGCTACCGCGACGTGGGACCGCTCGTCGAAGGCCCTGGTGACGTCTACATTTGCGGCGAATGTATCGAGTTGTGCCAATCGATCCTCGATCAGGAACAGCGACGACGCGGCAACACGAAACAGTTATTCGCTCGGATTCCCACGCCCCGGGAAATCGTCAGCCAGTTGGACCAGCACGTCGTCGGACAGAACGCCACGAAGCGGATTCTCGCCGTCGCGGTCCATAACCACTACAAACGGCTGTCGCTCGATTGGGAAGGCTCGGGTGTGGATGTCGAGAAATCGAACATCCTCTTCATCGGCCCGACGGGGTCCGGCAAAACGCTGCTCGCCAGGACGCTCGCCCGCATTCTCAACGTCCCGTTCGCGATCGGCGACGCGACGACGCTGACCGAGGCGGGGTACGTCGGCGAGGACGTGGAAAACCTGTTGCTCAAGCTGCTGCATGCGGCCGACTTCGATCTCGAATCGGCCCAGCGGGGCGTGCTGTATGTCGATGAGATCGACAAGATCGGGAAGACGAGCCACAACGTTTCGATCACCCGCGACGTGTCTGGCGAAGGCGTCCAACAAGCGTTGCTCAAGATGCTCGAAGGCACGGTCGCCAACGTTCCGCCGCAGGGTGGACGCAAGCATCCCGAGCAGCAATACATCCAGATGGATACCCGCAACGTGCTGTTCATCTGCGGTGGCACGTTCGTGGGCCTCGAGGAGATCATCCGCAAACGGCTCGGCAAGAAGTCGCTCGGATTCGGCCAGCCCACGTCGATGAAGGAGGACGCCGAACTGGGCGAGATTCTCGCGCAAGTCACCACCGAGGACCTGATCGAATACGGATTGATCCCCGAATTCGTCGGCCGGTTGCCGGTGATCTCGTCCCTCGCGCCGCTCGACAAGCAAGGCTTGGTCCGCGTCCTGACGGAGCCGAAGAACTCGCTGCTCAAGCAGTATCAGGCTCTCTTCGAGATGGAGAACTGCGGGCTTGATTTCTCCGCCGGGGCGCTGGATTTGGTCGCGAGTCGAGCGATGGAACGCGGCGTTGGGGCTCGCGGACTGCGCGGCATCCTCGAGGAAATCATGCTCGACATCATGTTCGAACTCCCGGACCAACCGGCCGGCAGCAAGTTCGTGATCGACGAGGATGTCATCGCCGGTCGGCGTGTGCTCTTCACGGCCGCCGAGCCGCAGTCGAAGAGCGCGTAAGCGTCTCGGCGACCTCGCGAAACCGTTGAGCCAGACGTTCGCTGTCGGAGCCGATAGCCGGCAGCGCCGTGTGGTGGAGCAGCAGCGTTCGAGCGGCCGCGCGGCGGGCGAAATGGAGGTCGTCGGCCTTGCGGCAGCGCCGGGTCGTTCGGTCCGCGAATCCGCGAAAGGCGGTGTCGAGCGGTAGGCCAGCGGACTGGGCCGCAGTGGCGGCGGTCGCCGCGTCGGTTCCCGCCACGAAGGCGGACGGGACCGCGGATGTATCCGCCGCGCTCTGGGTGTCCCCGTCCGGCGGCTCGAACCACCAGGCGAGTTTGTAGAAGGCGGGGCGTTGGGACTCAGTGGCCCGCCAATCGCGCGGTGGTCGCCAAGCCGCGATTGGGGACACGAGTTCGCGCAGGTGTGAGGCGCGGGCGAGACGTTCGGTATTCATTGCTTCGAGCCGACGGAGTTGCGGCAGCAGCACCGCCGCCTGCAGTTCGCTCAGCGGGAACGCTTCGTTGCCGCGGTCGGCGAACACGCGAATCCTCTGGGACACTCTGGGATCGGCGGCGAGCACGGCGCCACCGCGTCCCGCGGTCAACAGTTTGCTGCCGCCGAAGCTGAGCGCTGCGACATGGCCCCAACTGCCGGCCGGCCGACCGTCCACGAGGGCGCCCGGCACTTGGCAAGTGTCTTCCACGAGGAACAGCCCCCGCGCGTCGGCCAGTTCGCGTAGCTTCCGCATGGGGGCGAGCGTGCCGTGCAGGTGGGAGCAAACGATCGCGCGCGTCGCGGGACCGATGGCGTCAGCGGCCCGGTCGGCGTCCAGGCACCAGGAATCGGGTTCGAGATCGGCCAACACGGGCCGAGCGCCAACCGCTTCGATCGCGCGAAAATTGCCGGGAAAGTCGTAGCCTGCCAGGATCACTTCGTCGCTGGCGCCGATGCCGAGCCCACGCAACGCCAGTTCCACCGCGATGGTTCCCGAGCAGCAGAGCGTCACCTCGGGTTGCGAGAACTGCTCCCGCAGTGCCATGCGCAGGCGGTCGCAATGAAGCCCCTCGTAGCGGCTCCATGAGCCATCGGCCGCCATCGCCAACAGCGCATCGCGGATTTCGTCGGCGAGTTCGGAAGATTGCGAAAACATCACAGCGGGAGATTTTCGAAGCGGGTCATTCGCGATAAACGGCGCCAGACGCCGACCAGCGATCGAATGTACTCCAAAATCTGGCGAGCAAACCACCGAGGACGCCAGTTCGCACCCGGCGCCGCCGCCCGGTTGATCGGCCGGCCCGGCGCATTTTTAGCGGAGCGGCGTAAGCCGCCGGTTGATCGGGCGGTTGATCGGGCGGTGGATGCCACTTTTGCCTAGAACCGGCCGCTAGCGCGGCTCATTAGCCGGCCCGGCGCAAGCCGCCGGTTGATTAGCCGGCTCGGCGCAAGCCGCC
>JBIKVL010000437.1:0-4664 GCA_044356875.1 Pirellulaceae bacterium
GCGCGGTCGCGGGCGGGACGCCATCCAGTTCGAGCGGCAACGCCACGTTTTCCTCGGCAGTCAGGATCGGCAACAGATTGAACTGTTGGAAGACGAAGCCGATGCGTCGGCGCCGCATGAGCGTCCGTTCGTCATCGGAGAGCGTCGCGAGGTCGCGGTTTTCGAGCAGCACTTGGCCGGAAGTGGGCACGTCGACGCCGCCGAGCAGCGTGAGGAGGGTGCTCTTGCCGGACCCGGAACGGCCCATGATCGCCAGGATTTCGCCGCGTCGGACGCCGATGTCGATTCCCCGAACCGCCTCGACGCGCGCCTCCCCCTCGCCAAATGATTTTGTTACCTTGCGGGCTTCCAGTACGTAATCGCCGCTTTCCATTTACTATCGCCTTATGACGTGGCCTCCAACGCGCGCCCGCGGACCCTGCGGCGCGTGGACGGACGCTCTAAGTCTAAGGTGTGCCGTCCGTTTTGCGAACCGGTGCAAACCGGTCTGAACCCCATGGCCAACTCCAATCCCACTGTGTCCGCCACCGCCTCGCCCTCTGCGCCTTCATCGCCCTCTGCGCCTTCGTCGTCGACGCACGGAGCCAGTGCCGTTAACGCGCGGGTCGCTCACCCCGACCCGTCGCCCGTGCTGGATCTGCTGGAAGCGTTCCGGCGCTCCAAAACGATGTTCGCGGCCGTGTCGCTCGGAGTATTCGACGCGTTGGCGTCGCTCGATTCGCCGGCCCCGCTCGCGACGCCGGACTCGCTCGCGACGCCGGACGCACCCAGCGCGCCGGACGCACGCAGCGCGCCGGACGCGGCGAGCGCGCTGGATACGGCCGGACGGGTCGGGCGTTCAAGCCTCGCGGCTGGCGAGCTCGCGACGCGTTTGGCATGCGATGCGGACGCGCTGGAACGGCTACTAGATGCCTGCGTGGGGCTAGGATTGCTGGCGTTTGATGGCGTCGGCTATCGCAACACGCCAGCGGCGGCCGCCTATCTGACGAGCGGCAGTCCGCAACGATTGACTGGTTACATCCAGTACTCGAACGAAGTGATGTGGACGCTCTGGCGGCATCTGGAGGACGCGGTCCGCGAAGGCACCCATCGCTGGAAACAGGCCTATGGATGGGACGGTCCGATCTTTTCGCATTTCTTTCGCACGGAAGCGGCGAAACGCGAATTCCTCATGGGAATGCATGGCTTCGGCGTGATCAGTTCGCCCCATATCGCGGCCGCGTTCGACCTGAGCCGCTTTCAGCGGATCGTCGACCTGGGCGGAGCGACCGGGCACTTGGTGACGGCGGCGTGCGAGCGCTACCCGGTTCTCCGGGGCGTGGTGTTCGATCTGCCGGACGCCGTGCCGCTGGCGCGGGAGATGGTCGCGTTGACGCCAGTGGCCGATCGAGTGGAAGTGGTGGGCGGCGACTTCTTCACCGACGCGTTGCCCACCGGCGATTTGTATGCGTTGGGCCGGATCCTGCATGACTGGTCGGAGGAAAAGATCGAGCGTTTATTGGCGCGGGTTTATGAAAGCCTACCCGCGGGTGGCGCGTTATTGATCGCCGAGAAATTGCTAGACGACGATAAAACGGGCCCGCGTTGGGCGCAAATGCAAAGCCTCAATATGTTAACCTGCACCGAGGGCAAAGAACGCACGCTGGACCAATACCGTCGTTTGCTGGAAGCGGCCGGCTTCCGTCGAGTGCAAGGCCAACGCACCCTTGCTCCGCTCGACGCGATCCTCGCGGAGAAATAACACCCCCGCTCGCCGCCAAGCGGACGGGGCGGGACAGGGTGGAAAGGGGGATTGCTTCGTTTACCGCCAAGTCGAAGGCGCTGGCTCGGCGGGAAGCGGGATGCCGCACCGCCATCCGCGGCGGCGCGCATGCCCAGCCGTCGCCTACGGCTCGGCGGTAAACGAATATGGCGGTAAACGCATGCAGCGCGGCGGGCGGCTTACGCCGCTTGGCTGGCGAGTTCGCCGATGGCGATATCGAGGCGCCGGAGGACTTCGGCGGCGTCGTCGAGCGACAACGCGTGGCAGAATCCGTGGTGGCAGGCGGCGCCGCCGTAGTCGTGGAAATAGACGCCATGCCGGTTGGCGATCGCGATGAACTTCAGCATCTTGGCCCGATTGTGCCGTTGGGCGTGGCCATAGTTTCGAACTTCGTCCGCGATGTCGAAGTACACGCCGAAGCGGGCGCCGAGCCCTTGGATGCGGGCGGTGACGCCATGTTTGGCGAAAGCGGCGTTCAAGCCTGGGTAGAGCAACGCGGCGACGGCGTGGATGTGCGGATAAAACGCCGGATCGCGGTATGCCCGCACCGCCGCCAACCCCGCCGCGACGATGACCGGGTGGCCGTTGTACGTTCCACTGTGCTGACAATCGCCTTGGGGCATCAATCGCGCCATCAAGTCGGCTCGGCCGCCGAAGACGCTGAGCGGATAGCCGCCGCCCACCGCTTTGCCGAGCGTGCAGAGGTCGGGCGTGATCCCCAGGTGTTCCTGCGCGCCGCCAGCGCACATGCGAAACGCGCTCAGTACCTCGTCGAAGATCAACACTGTCCCATGCTTGTGGGTCAACCGCCGCAGCGTCGCCATGAATTCGGCGGAAGGCATGACGCAGCCCGCGTTGTACCAAATCGGCTCGCAGATCGCCGCCGCCAGCTCGTCGCCATGCTCGGCGAACGCCCGTTCCAGCAGTTCTGGATCGTTGTAAGGAATCTGCAACAGATGGCGGTCAAGTCCTGGCGCGACACCCGTGGAAATCGGTTTCAGCTCGGGCCCGTACTGGTCCACGGCGTCCTTCGCCGCCCACATCACTTGGTCATGATAGCCATGGAAGTTGCCTTCGAAGCGCAGCAGTTTCGCGCGGCCCGTGCAGGCCCGCGCCAGACGAATGCAGTGCATCGTCGCTTCCGTGCCCGCGCCGGTGAAACGGAGACGCTCCAGGCAGGGAATGGTCTCGCAGAGCAACGCGGCGAGTTCGGCGTGCGGTTCGGATTCATACGAGCAGGTCGCGCCGCGGTCGAGCGCCGCTTCGACCGCCGCCCGCACGTGCGGGTCGCCATGCCCCAGCAAAGTCGCGCCATGGCTGCAACACAAGTCGAAATACTCGCGGCCATCCAAGTCCCACACCCGCGGCCCGACCCCGCGGCGAATCAGCATGGGCCGTCCGAGCGCTTGGTTCAAACGCGTCGAGGACGATACGCCGCCCGCGAGCGATTCGCAGGCTTTTCGATACTGGTCGATCACACGTCCCATCACGGAAACCTTTGTTCGCCGGGGTCTGTGAGGTTGAACGGGCCATTCGCCGGGAAAGGTGACAATACACGGGACCCGCCATGGCCGCAATCAGCGTGGCCTGTGCCGCGACACTCCGGGCCGCCCCCCGTTCATTTTCCCACGGCGCGCGGGTACGCTTGCCGCTCCCGAGGATGCCGGCCTGCGGTTGCCTCCGCGTGGCCACCTCGTGTGGCCCTTGCCAAGTGGCGGAATGGTCGCGGCGCCTCGGGATTCGCCCGTCATGTTGTCCTCTCCCTCCACCGTTCGCGGAGCCTTCCTGTCATGCCGAAGCCGCGTGTCCTGGTCACTCGAGAAATCCCCGCCGCCGGTCTGGAAAAAGTGCTCGCCCACTGCGACGCCGAGGTGATCCGCGATCCCCTGCCACCCGCCCGCGCCACCTTGCTCGAAAAGATCCGTGGCTGTGATGGCGTCTTGTCCCTATTGACGGAACGGATCGACGCCGAAGTGATGGATGCCGCCGGTCCGCAGTTAAAGGTGGTGAGCAACTTCGCGGTCGGATTCAACAACATCGATATCGCCGAAGCGACTCGCCGCGGCATCAAGGTCGGCAACACCCCAGGGGTGCTCACCGACGCCACCGCCGACATCGCGTTCGCCTTGCTGATCGCCGCCGCCCGGCGGATCGTCGAGTCGGTTGATTACGCTCGCGCGAAGAAATGGAAGACGTGGGAACCGCTCGGCCATATCGGCGCCGACTTGCAAGACAAGACGATCGGGATCGTCGGCATGGGACGGATCGGCTACGCGATGGCGAAACGCTGCCGAGGCGGCTGGGATATGAACGTGCTGTACTGCGGCCGGTCGCGAAACGAGCAGGCCGAGCGGGAACTGGGAGCCCGCTTCGTCGACTTCGACACGTTGCTCGCGGAATCCGACTTCATCTCGGTCCACACCGTCATGAATGACTCGACGAAACATCTGTTCAACGCGGACGCGTTCCGCAAGATGAAGCGGTCCGCGATTTTCATCAACACGGCGCGGGGCGGTATCGTCCACGAAGCCGACCTCACGGCGGCGCTGCGCAACGGCGACATCTTCGCCGCCGGCCTGGATGTCACCGATCCCGAGCCGCCCGCGTTCGACAATCCACTGCTGTATTTGCCCAACTGCGTCGTCGCCCCGCATATCGGCAGCGCGACGGTTTCGAGCCGCAACGGCATGGCCGAAATCGCCGCCGACAACCTGCTCGCCGGCCTCGCCGGCCAACCACTGCGACATTGCGTGAATCCGTAGTCCATCCACTTAACCGGATCAGTCCCCTTCGGAGTTGCCTCGATGACGACAACGATTTCCCCGGGTTTGAAGTCAGCGGTCCGCCGTGCCGGGCGCAAGGCGAGCCGTTCCCTCTGGACCGTGGCGCTGGCCGCGTTGCT
>JBIKVL010000438.1:0-4657 GCA_044356875.1 Pirellulaceae bacterium
CGGCTGGCGTGCTCACCGTCGGCGCTTCGCGGAACTGCGGCGGTTGGAATGACCAGTGCTGCCGGTCGGCGGCCGTGACTTGACGTTCGCCGTCCGCGCCAACGCCGGGCTTGTTGGCAGCGGCGCCTGGCTTGGCGGCAGGCCACGGCAGCCCCAATTCCACCCAGCGCGTAAAAACGGCGATTTCCTCGTCACGCAGTTTGCCCGTCGGCGGCATCTGGAGCCGCCCCGTGCGCCGAACCGCCTCGACGAGCAAGCTCTTCGCTGGTTGGCCCGGCACGGCGGCTGGTCCCGAATCGCCGCCTTGGAGAACGGCCGCGCGCGACGCCAGCGAGAGGCCCGATTCGGGATCCCGGGCACCGTGGCATTCGAGGCATTTGGCGGCGAGCAACGGTCGCACGCGTTGCTCGAAAAAGTCCTCGGCGTCACGGGTCGCGGCGGACGGCGTCGCGGCTGATGACGCGGCTGATGACGCGGCTGATGACGTGCCTGATGGTGCGGCTGGATCGTCGGCAAAAAGGATATGGGCCGACCCGATCGCGAGCCAAATCGCCAGAGTCTTCGACACGCGCAGGGCGGTCGCCGTGAAGTTGCGAACTGGGTTTGTCGGGTTAGCGGATTTCGCGAGGAGTCGAGGGCGGATCATCGGGCAACTCCGGAGCACGGGTGTTCGCGGCGAGACCTGGAATTCTAGCGGAACTGAAACGGATCTGATGCGGGACTGGATGGACGTTCGCGCGGAAGGTCCCCCCACCAAGATCGCCTCCTTGCGAAGAAACTGATTGACACCTCGGAATGTTCCGATATAACTGAGCGTTAGAGAGAGAGACGAAGAGTGAACGATGGACACAAAACAGCGATTGACCGAGCGAGAGGCCTCTTTTTTTGTACCCATAGATCAACATGTCCCGACCTATTTGAAAATTGGGGCCGCCACCCAATAGAGAGCGGGACTCACGGTTGTCGGAACTTCAGTTGCGTGCGGTCTGGCGACGGTTCTCACTCGCCTACCTTGGAAGCGAGTGCCGACCACGCATGTGGCCGACACTCCAACCAGCAGGACAGCGAGTATTCCGTAGTCGTGCCGAGCACGGCTGACTCGTCCCACAAATCGTTTGCCAGCGAATCACTTCCTTAAGGAGCTTCTCACATGATCCTCAAGCAGTACTACCTCGGCTGTCTGGCCCACGCGTCGTACCTGATCGTCGATGAACGGACGAAGCAGGCCATCGTCGTTGATCCGCAGCGCGACATCGAACAGTACCTACGCGATGTCCAGCAGGGCGGTTACGCGATCCAATCTGTGGTGCTCACGCACTTCCATGCGGATTTTCTGGCAGGTCACATCGAACTGCGAAACCGCGCCGGAGCCCGCATCATGATGGGAGCTCGTGCTCAAGCGGAGTTCGATTTCCAAGCGTTGAAAGAGGGCGACCTGATCGAGCTAGGCGACGTTCGAATCAAGATCTTGGAGACCCCTGGGCACACGCCTGAAGGAATCTCGCTGCTGGTCTATGACCGGGCGAAGAGCGACACGTTGCCGCACGCGGTGTTAACCGGCGACACGCTGTTTATTGGCGACGTGGGTCGGCCGGATCTTCTCGCGTCCATCGGCGTCACGGCGGACGAGCTGGCGGCCATGCTGTTCCACTCGCTGAATAAACTCCGCGAACTGCCGGATTCGACGCTCGTCTACCCGGCGCATGGAGCCGGTTCGATGTGCGGGAAGAACCTGAGCAAAGAAACTGTCTCGACGATCGGCGAGCAGAAGGCTTTCAACTACGCCCTACAGCCGATGTCTTTCGACGACTTTAAACGGCTCGTGACGAGCGACCAGCCGGAAGCACCGGATTACTTCGTTTACGACGCCATAAAGAACCGCCAAGAACGTGCCGATCTGGAAGCGACACTCCGCGTCTCGCTGAATCCACTCGGTATCGACGAAGTCATGCGGCTGAAGAGCCAGGGCGCGGAGGTGGTCGATGTCCGCGAAGCGGCCGATTTCGAGGGCGCGCATCTGGCGGGCTCGATCAACATCGGACTCAAGGGGAAGTACGCCACCTGGTGTGGATCGATCCTCAGCCATGAGCATCCGATTGTCGTGGTCGCTGATCCAGGAAGCGAGGAAGAGGCGGTGATGCGGTTGGGCCGCATCGGCTTCGACAACGTCGCCGGTTATCTCCGCGACGGGATGGCGGCCGTGGAATCGCGTCCTGAGTTGATCCGGGTGATTTCGCGGATCACAGCCCCAGCACTGGCCGGGCAACTGACCGAGTCACCGAAGCCGTTCATCCTGGATGTCCGCTCCGAGAAAGAATGGCAATCCGGACATCTGGCGTGCAGCCACAACATTCCTTTGACGCACCTGCGGCAACGCATGACCGAGGTTCCCTCTGATTGCCCGGTCGTGGTCCATTGCGAAGGCGGCTACCGCTCGGCGATTGGCGCCAGCTTGCTCGCGGAAGCGGGGCGGACCAACGTCCACGACCTTGTCGGTGGCATCAAGGCTTGGATCGCCTTGAAGCAGCCGACCGAACCCGATGGGACGGCGTCGGCCACATGCGGCACGGTCCGTTGACCATGGCTTGGACTCCCATGAGACGGCCCATCACATCCCCGAGGATCGGCGATTGAATCGAAGGAGACCTTGCGATGTTGTGGCTGAGTCTGATCTTTGGAGCGGTCGTGGGGCTCTCGCTGGGACTGACGGGTGGCGGCGGCGCGATTTTCGCGGTGCCGCTGCTGGTATACGGCCTGCGGGTCGACACACGGGAAGCGGTCACCATTTCGCTCGCGGCCGTTGGGGCGACTTCCTTCGTCGGCTTTCTACATCGTTGGAAGCTGTGTCAGGTCGAGATCCGCACCGGATTCTTGTTCGCGGTCGCCGGAATGGCGGGCGCTCCGGTCGGCACTTGGATTGCTCGATTCCTGCCGGAGACAGTGTTGCTGGTTTCATTCGCCGGTCTCATGGTGATTGTCGCCGTAAGACTCTGGCAACAGGCATCGCATGCGGTCCTCCCTGGCCCAACCTGTCCAGCCTCGGAAACTGTGGATGGTCCGACCTGCCGACGTGACGCCGCCGGGGTCCTAATCCTGAATTCGCGGTGTGCCGTGCTGCTGCTCATCGTCGGCGTGTTCACCGGCGTGCTGTCGGGCGTCTTCGGCGTCGGCGGTGGCTTCGTGATTGTCCCCTCCCTAGTGCTCTTCAGCGGCATGTCGATTCACCGCGCCGTCGGCACGTCCCTGATGGTGATCGCGCTGGTCAGTGTGTCCGGAATCGCATCCCAAATAGGAGCGGGCCATGAAATATCCCTGGAAATTACGGCACTGTTCGTCATCGGTGGAATTGTCGGCTTGTTCGTTGGCCAGCGGATCGGCCGCCATTTGTCCGGCCCCGCGCTTCAGAAAGTCTTCGTGCTTGCCATCCTCGCGGTGGCTGTTTTTGTGATCGTTCGGAATATCAGTGCGTGAAAACTCGACACGCAGGATCGATTCAAGCATCCGGCCAATTATGAAATGAAGGGAATTCCATCCATGTCGCATCTTGTGAGACTCCTCGTTATCCTACCGGTCTCAGTCCAATCGCTATCCGTCGTTTCAGAACGAGACAAAGTTGCCGAGCCAAGCTTTCACGATAGGTTTCCATGCGAACGTCGCGACATGGTCGCCAGCCAGTTTATCGCGCGTGGATTGGGCGGGGCGAAAGAGATCCATGCAGCGCCGACCGTGACGCCAGCCGCTCCGAAACTCGAGTTTCCGATTATTCCCAAGCATGGCGGGGTAATTCCGCGTCCCAAGGCGGTTGAACAACCACGTCCGGGCGCTAGAGTGGTTTTTGATGTCACCGCCGATGCTAAACCATCCGATGTCAATAAAGGACTTGACCGTGCCGCCCGACTGTTGAACCTTTATGGAGTTGCTGGACTAAAAGCCCAGGACGTGAAGCTCACGATTGTGCTGCACGGGGAAGCCACTAAGTCCGTGTTGAATGATAGGGCCTACAAAACGCGATTCCAGGTCGAGGAGAATCCCAATCTCCCTTTGATCCGCGCGCTGCGAAAGGCGGGCGTGGAAGTCCTCGTGTGTGGCCAAGCCCTCAACTACAAAGGCATCGCGGACGGCGAAGTCGCCGACGGAGTTCCGATTGCCGCTGCCGCCTTGACCGTCGTCGTCAACAAGCAGACCGATGGCTACTCGTACCTTCCGATTCCGTAGAGGTCGCGACACCGGCAATTTATTGATTGCGTTCGGAACGCGAACGCTGAACCGTTTCGCGAAATCGCCTGACGATCAGCGATCTTTCCCAACTCGTCCCCCCTGCGACGGTGGCTCGACGACGCGAAGTCGCTGATCGGCCGCGACATCTTTCAGGGTTTGAACTTGGCCGCCCGGCCAATGGATTTCCAGCGTCGAAACCGTCGAGGTGTCGCCCAGACCGAAGTGCAAACGCCGATCGCACGCCGAAAGATAACTGCCGCCACTCTTCGCCAATCGCGTCCACGTCTTCCCGCCAGCGGTGACGCGAACGAACGCGCCGATGGCGTCGCGAGTGCCCGTTACGCCAATCAGTTCCACGGTCAGCCAATGGCGCCCCGATGGCGGTCGATTGGCCAACAGCGCGACGGGCGAGTTCAAACGCGAGATGGCGAAGTCGACA
>JBIKVL010000439.1:0-4650 GCA_044356875.1 Pirellulaceae bacterium
CGCGAAGTTGGCTGATGTCAACGAACGCTGCGGCATAGTCGCGGACCACTCCGTGGTCCGCAGCCGATGTTCCGGTGACGAAAACTTCGGCGACGGTCACGCTTGGTCCCGGTGGCGGCTTTCAGGCGATCGCAACGCGCACGATCCGTCAATTGGCGACGGGGGACGCCCGAACGCTCGGACCTCTGGTGCGACGGGACGTGGTTCAATTGCCGGACGGCCAGACACGGGTATTTTTGTCCGTGAATAATGCCCAGGCGATATTCCATGGCGGCGCCGTGACGCTCCGCCGCGGCACCACGGTGATCGACAGCGACCCGATCCAACTCCGCTAAGCAAGCCGCCTTGCGGAAACCATGGGGCCCAGCGGGTCGTTGCTCGCCGGGCTTCTTTGTTTTCCCAGGGATCCCCGCCCCGATGGTCGTCTCGCAACCACCACCGTCGAACCACAGGAGATTGCGGTCTTTACAAAGTCGCGACGGCCCTTATGCGGACAGTCGCTTAACCGCTAAGCCATGCAGATGCCGCCATCGATGTCGTAGGCTTGGCCGGTGATCATCCGCGCGTCGTCGCTCGCCAAGTACTCGACCATCGGCGCGATGTCCTCGGGCGACAAGCGTCCGCCAACCGGCGTCATCCCCTGTTCGTGCGTCGCGATGTCCCGCCCGAGCCGCTTCGCGTCATACTGCACTCGCAGGTCGTTCATCCGGGTCCGCACCGGCCCCGGGCAAACGCAGTTCACCGTGATCCCCTCGGCGGCGTGTTCCATCGCCAACGTGCGCATGAAACCAAGCACCCCGTGCTTGCTCGCCACGTACGCTCCGGCGTGCAACGCCGGAATGCGGCTGTTGATCGAGGCGATCGTGATGATGCGGCCCCAGCGTCGCGAACGCATGTGCGGCAACGCCTGCTTCGACAGCAGATACGGCGCTGTGAGGTTCACCTCGAGCGTCAAGTCCCAAAAGCTGTCGTTGAAGTCGGCGAGCGGCCGGGGATCCCCACTGCTGCCGACTCCCGCGTTGTTCACCAAAATGTCGATCGGACCGAACGGCGCCGAAGCGGCCGCGATCAGGCCAAGCGTTTGCCTCCGGTCCGCCAAGTCGCACTCAAGCGTTGCCGCTTGGCCGCCCGCTTCGCGGATCTCCGCCACCGCCTCGGCCAGTTCGTCAACCGACCGCGCCGTCAGCACGACCCGCAAGCCGGCGGCGGCCAACTGCTTCGCAGTCGCCCGTCCAATCCCACGCCCCGCCCCGGTCACCAACGCCACTGATCCGCCAAAGGTTCGCATCCCGACATTCCTCGTTTCCGTTCCCCAGCCGTGGGAAATCAACCGCCCAACATCGCCCGGATCGACTGTCCCGCTTGGTCCAACGCGGCCGGAATACGCGCCGGGTCTTTGCCGCCGGCTTGCGCCAAGTCGGCTCGGCCGCCGCCGCCTCCTCCCACCACCGGCGCAACCTCGCCCACCCACTTGCCAGCGCTGACGCCGCGATCCACGAGATCCTTCGTCACGCCAGCCACCAGCGTCACTTTGCCGTCGTCCTGCGCGGCCGCCAACAGGACGGCCACCGAGGCGCTCGACTTGCGAATCTGGTCGATCAATTGCCGCATCAGGTTGGCGTTCGCGCCAGGCGTCTCGGCCACGACCACGCGAGTCGCGCCGATCGTTTCCCCGCGTTCGAGCAGCGAGTCGGCCGAGACGGTGCCGGCTTCCGCCAATCGTTTGAGCTGTTGTTCGAGCGATTCGGCCTCGCCCTTCAAACCCTCAATCCGCGAGGGCACGTCGAACAACGCGACGTTCAGCAACCGCGCCGCATCGCGGAGCGCCGCCCGCAATTGCTCGTATGTCGGCGACACCGTCGTATCCTTCGGCGCCTTGCCCAACTCTTCGGCCGTTCCCCGACCGCCCGCCGACACCAATTTCCGCAGTTCACGCACCCGCTGCACGAGGCCTTTGACGCCGGCAGGAACGTCGAGCGACGCGCAGCCCAACTGCTTCGCAGCCGCTTCGAGCACTTCGCGAACTTGCCGCGCGTGGGCCTCGGCTTTGGCTCCGGTCAGGGCGACGATCCGTCGCGTGCCCGCCGCTACGCCCTCTTCGACAACCACTTCGAACGCCCCGACGTCACCCGTGTTGTCCAGATGCGTGCCGCCGCACAGTTCGCGGCTGAAGCCGCCCATCGACACCATCCGCACCGGATCGGGATACTTTTCGCCGAAGAGCATCATCGCGCCGGCCTTGCGGGCCTCGGCGAGCGGCACGTATTTCCAACTGACCGGCTCGGCGGCAGCCACTTGCGTCTTCACGTCCCGCTCGACCGCCTGCACCTGCTCGGGCGTCAGCGCCGACAGATTGGCGAAGTCGAACCGCAACCAATCCTCATCGACCTTCGAACCCTGCTGCTGGGCGTGCTGACCAACATTCTTCTGGAGCGCATAGTGCAGAATGTGCGTCGCCGAATGCGCGCGGCGAATTCCTTGCCGCCGTGAGCGATCGACCCGCGCCGATCCGCGGGCGCCGGCCCGCAACCGTCCCTCGACCAAATGGCCGATGTGCAGGAACAGGTCGCCGTCCTTCTGCGTATCGGTCACGCGGAAGCGGTAGCCATCGCCCACGATCTCGCCGCTGTCGCCGACCTGTCCGCCGCTCTCGCCGTAAAACGGCGTGCGGTCGAGCACCACGGTCACCGGCTTGTCATGGCCAACCTCGGTCAATTCGTCGCACAGATGGTCTTGGGCCACAATGCCTTTGAATTCGACGTCGGCATCCGTCGCCTGGTAGCCGAGGAACTCGGTTTCATGCAGCGCTTTCTTGAGCGCTTCGACCGGCCCCGTCTTGAAGATCACAAACTGGTCGCTGCCGGAAACGTCGCCATGCTTTTCCATTTCGCGGCGGAAACCAGCCCAATCGAAGGTGAAATTCCGCTCGGCCGCCATCTGCTCGAACAGTTCGGGCGGCACGCCGTAGGTTTGGTAGAGCCGGGCCGCGTCCTCGCCCCGCACGACCGCCCGGCTGCCCGTCTGCATATCGCCGAAGATCCGGTCGATATGCGCCAGACCGGCGTCGATCGTGCCGAAAAAGTTCTCCTCTTCTTTGCGGATCACCCCCTGCACCCGCTCGATTGTGCCCGCCAATTCGGGATAAGGAGTCCGCATGGCGGAGGCGACCGCCGGCACCAATTTGTATAAGAACGGCTCGCGGAGCCCCATCAGGCGGCCGTCGAGCACGGCGCGGCGGAGCAGTCGCCGAATCACATACCGCTCTTCCTTATTGCCCGGGTTGACGTTCTCGTGAACCGCGAACGCGCAGGCGCGAATATGGTCGGTGATCCGCCGCAGGCGGCGGCCGTTGTCGTCGGCCGAGTCGTACTTCAGCGAACAAATATCCGCCGCCGCCTCGACGATCGGCAGCAAGATATCGATGTGGTAGTTCGTCTCGACGCCCTGCAGCACCGACGCGCAGCGTTCCAGTCCCATGCCCGTGTCGATGTTCTTGCTGGGAAGAGGCCGCAAATTGCCGGGCGGATTCCCGACGCGATTGAACTGCGTGAAGACCAGATTCCAAATCTCGACCGATTTGCCGCTCTTGGGGTGGAAGAAAATCTCGCTGCACGGCCCGCAGACGCCGTCCGGCCCTTTGCTCGGCGCGCCCGCCGGCCAAAAATTGTCGTCTTCCCCCATCCGCTCGATCCGGTCCAGCGACAGGCCGATCTCTTTGTGCCAAATGTCCGACGCCTCGTCGTCATCCAGATAGACGGTGACTGTCAACTGGTCGGCCGGGATCCCCAGCCACTTCTTCGCCGTCAGGAATTCCCAGGCCCAGTGGATGGCGTCGCGTTTGAAGTAGTCGCCGAAGCTGAAATTCCCGAGCATCTCGAAGAAGGTATGGTGGTACGCGGTCCGCCCGACGTTGTCGATGTCGCCCGTCCGCAAACATTTCTGGCAGGTGGTCGCCCGAGTGAATTCGAGCTTCACTTTGCCGAGAAAATGGTCCTTGAACTGGTTCATCCCGGCGGGCGTGAAGAGCACGGACGGATCCCAGGTCGGCACCAACACGTCGCTCGGCTTGCGCACGTGCCCCTTGGTCTCGAAAAAGGCGAGATACTTCTCCCGGAGTTCGTCGGTCTTCATGGCGCCTGGGCTTTCTCGAAAAAAATCGCTGTCCACAACGGCGTCCCATGATATCGCCACCGGGAAAAGTGGAAAAGGCAGACCCTTGCGCCCCGGAACGGCACGAAACGGCCCGGAACGAATGCCGCATATCGCGGTTTGCGGAGCGATGCCGGAGGCTCTGGCTGAACCTGGCGAGTCGAAGTTGTTTTCCAAACAAGTCTGGCGGGCCGCGAAGCGGCATCGGCGAGGAACGTGTGGCAGGGTGCCAAGCGGCGACGGACTGAATATTCCGCAATTTTCTCCGTTCGCGCTCTGGACTTTTCGTGGGATGCCGCGAATCATTGCAGCGTGTGGGGCGAGCTTTTGAAGGAGAAGGAGATTTCTCCATGCCTCACAGTGCGCGCCGACTGGTGATCGACGAATCCCGTGTCGGCACTTACCTCTGCAGTACTCGTTGCGCTCGGCGGAGTTCTTTCCGCGATCGCACCCTTGGCGGGCTCGATCCGATCCACCGCCAGGAATGGATTTTCCTTCTTT